>DASTSH010000091.1:0-54581 GCA_035760785.1 Gemmatimonadaceae bacterium
GCACGAGGTCGGCGGTGAGGTCCACGAAGGTGTAGCCGCCCGCCGGACGCTCGATCGCGGCGATCATGTGGTCGAAGGCGTACGCGGTCGGGATCGCCCGGTCCACCCCGCCACCAGCGCTGAGCAGCACGGGATACGCTGTCATCCCCATGTGCTGGAGGACGGCGATGAAGAAGGTCGCCTTGTCCTTGCAGTCGCCGTACTTGTTCGCGAACACCTCCGCCGGGAAGTGCGGCTGGAAGCCGCCGATGCCGAGCGAAAGGGAAACGTACCGGAAGTCCTGCGCGACCCAGCGGTGCACCGCCCGCAGCGAGTCGTCGAGCGTTCTGGCGTCCCGCACCACCTCGGCGACCTTGCGCTCGATCTCGGGGGTGACGGTGTACCGGTCGCGGGCCAGCGCGGCGTACCAGCGCGCCACGTGGTCCCAGGTGATGGGAGCGCTGATCGTGAGGTTCTCGCCGTACGACGTGTCGGGCGCGAGCGGCTCGGTCTCCAGCTTCGGGATCTCGCGTGCCGCCCAGACGTACACGCGCCGTCCGTGCGCGTTCGAGACCTGCTTCGCGAACGGGATGTGATGCTCGACGATCCTCGGCGAGAGCGAGGCGGGGACATCGACGACGAGCCGCGAGCGGCGCGTGTAGAGTCCCGTGACCACGCTCCACGAGTCGAAGAAATCGTCGGGGATGACGGGCTTCACCGTCTCGACGGTGTAGCTGTAATCCACGATGGTCCCCGGTGCCACGCCGCCGAGCGTGACGCGCCTGATCCGCTGGTCCGAGTAGACCGGCGCCTCGAGCGCCACCGGCGCGGCGGATTCCTGCTGGTGCGTGGGCTCGCTGGAGATCACCTTCCCGGTGGGCGAGACGACCTTGACCCAGTTGACGGTGAGCTTCTCGCGTCCCTGCGAGTAGCTGAACGTGTGCTCTCCCCACCGCTCCGCCGCCTCGGGGGTGAGGAGCTGGATCACCTGCCTGTAGGTGCGTGTGGCGCGGCCGTCCGCCTCCAGCCGCACGACGCCGTCATCGAGAAGGTAGACGAATGGCTGGTCGCTGTGCTCCCCCGGCTTCACCGCGAGCGCGTAGATGGTGTCGTCGCGGACGGAGGGATCGCCCTGCGCGGTGATCTTCGGCGCCTGGGCGAGGAGGGATGGGGCGAAAGCTATGAGCAGCGTGGTCGAGAGAACGAGCCGACGCATGAGCACGGTTCCGGTTTCGAGAGAGCAGGAAGATTCACCGGACGTTTCCGGGAGTCAATCACCGCCCCTCACGGCTTCCGGACCATTGCGGTGCCGCCCCGTCGGCGAGCAGGCGCACCGCCCGCGCCGCCACGTCGATCACGCGCGCCACGTGGTCGAAGTCCACGCGCGACGTCTCGTCGCTCGGCTGGTGATAGTCGTCGTGCAGGTCGAAGGAGGAGAGCGTGTGCGCGGGGATCCCGCGCATGGCGAAGGCGATGTTGTCGCTGCGCCGGTAGAACTGCTGCGCCGGACGGGGATCGGGGACGATCGGGAGCCCCGCATCCCTGAACATCGCGCCCATCGTTGAGCGATCGAAGCCGGTGAGCCACGCCCGCCCCGCGCCCCCCGCGGCGGTGTCGGGGCGGCCGATCATCTCGATCTCCAGGTTCGCCTCCATCCGCGCCAGCGGCCGCACCGGGTGCTCGATGTACCAGCGCGTGCCGAGCAGCCCCACCTCCTCGCCGGTCGTGGCGAGGAACACCACGGTGCGCCGCGGCGACACGCCGTTCTTCAGCGCCCGCGCGATCTCGAGCACCGCCACGGTGCCCGACGCATCGTCGTCGGCGCCGTTGTAGATCGAGTCGCCGCGCACGGGGACGCCGATCCCGAGGTGGTCGTAGTGCGCGTCGACGAGCACCACCGAGTCGCGCAGCACGGGGTCGGTGCCGCGCACGATCCCTACCACGTTCACCGCCGGCAGCCGCCGCGCGCCGGAGTCGGGGCGCGACCCATCGAGGAGTTCCAGGCGGGTCTCGGACGATCCGTTCGGCGCGGCGGGGAGC
This sequence comes from Gemmatimonadaceae bacterium, assembly GCA_035760785.1. GTDB lineage: Bacteria > Gemmatimonadota > Gemmatimonadetes > Gemmatimonadales > Gemmatimonadaceae > JADGGM01. The sequence goes on from DASTSH010000091.1 coordinate 2,020, forward strand.
TCTCCGACGGGGACGCGCTGGAAGTAGCCGCTGTCACCGGCCGGCTCGAGACCGATCTCCTTCATCCGCGCGGCGATCCAGCGCGCCGCGCGCATCGCGCCCGCCGTGCCGGTGCGGCGCCCCTGCATGGAGTCATCGGCCAGCGCGGACAGCTCGCGCCGCACGTTGACCTCGTTCACCAGCGCGTCGACCGCGGCGCCGCCGCGCGGCGGCGCCGACGACCCCTGGGCGAGCGCGAGCGGGGCGGCGAGCGGAAGCAGGAGCGCGGCGCCGAGCGTCCGCGCGAGTGGAAGAGCACGCATCGAGGATCGGGTTCGAGTGGAGCTCATTTCGAGCGCCCCGAGACGGGGTTCTCGGGCATCAGCGAGACCTGCACGACGTTGTCGCGGTCGAGCCAGCGGCGCGCCGCGCCGCGGATGGCGGCGGCGTCGAGCCGGCGCACGTCGGCGGGGTACGCGAGGATCTCGCGCGGGTCCCAGCCGTTGTAGTCGTACGCGTACAGCAGCGAGAGCCAGACGCCGTTGCGCCGGAGCCCGGTCTCGCGCTCGCGGAGCTGCGTCTCCTTCACCTTCGCTAGATCCTGCGCCGTGGGCCCCACGCGCTGCAGCGAGTCGATCTCCTCGAACACCGCGCGCGTCAGCTCGTCCACGCGCCCCGGCGCGGACCCGAACTCCACCGAGATCTCGTAGCGCTCGCGCGGGTAGTGCGACGGCGACGCGCTCACGCTCACGCCGTACGTCCCGCCGAGCCGCTCGCGCAGCCGGTCGCGCAGCCGGATCTCCAGCACGTCCTGGAGCGACGACATCAGGTACACGTCGTGGCGCGTGTACTGGAACGGGCCGGAGAACACGATCGCCGTCTCGCTCTTGGGGTCGGTCCCCTTGTGCACCTCGCGCTTCACCACGCCGCGCGGGTAGTCCAGCCCCACGTCGCGCCACCGCTCGCGCTTCCCGGTGGAGGGGAGGCTCGCGAGGTACCGCTCCACGAGCGGCCGCAGGCGCAGCGTGTCGATGTTCCCGACGAAGAAGAAGGTGAACCCCCCGGCATCGGCGAAGCGGTGACGGTAGAAGTCGATCGACCGCGCGAGGCTCATCTGGTCGAGCGCGCGCTCGGTGATCGGCTTCGCGCGCGGGTGGTGCCGCGTCAGCGTGGCGTCGAGCGTGTCGGAGAACGCGGCGTCCGGGTCGGCGTCGCGGTTCGCGAGCAGCGCTTTCACGCGCGAGCGGTACGCGAGGTACGCCGCGCTGTCCGCGCGCGGAGCGGTGAAGTAGAGGTGGATGAGCTGGAAGAGCGTCTCCGCGTCGGCGGGTGAGCCCCCGCCCGCGAGCCCCTCGTCGTACTGGCCGATGATGGGCTCCACGCTCACGGACTTCCCCGCGAGCGCCTTGCGCAGCGCGGTGGCGCTGAAGCTCCCGACGCCGCCGGCGGACACCACCGCCGTGGCGGTGCGCGCGGGGATGAGCAGCGAGTCGGCGGCGAGCGAGGTGCCGCCGAGCGCGTAGGCGCGCACGAGCAGCTCGTCGTCCTTGAAGTTGGTGGGCTTGAGCACCACGCGCGCGCCGTTGGAGAGCGTCCACTCCGTGACGCCGAGCTCCGGGATGCGCCGCGTGGCGGTCACCCGCCCCGGCACCGGCGCGCGCGCGATGAGCGGCGCGTCGGAGGTCGAGTCGTCGTACGCCGCCACGGCGGCCTTCGACACGCTGTCGGCCACCGCGAGCAGCGCGCGAGCGGTGGGGACGTCGGCGCTGTCCTTCGCCGGCGCGCTCGCGAGGATCACGCGGCTGTGCCCGCCCAGCCACTCGCGCGCGAGGCGGTTCACCTCGTCCAGCCGGATCCCCGGCACGAGCGCCCGCCCGAGCCGCCACTCCGCGGCGACGCCGGGGATGGGATCCCCCTCCAGATAGTTGTCGACGTACTCGTCCACGTAGTCGCTGGAGGCGGTCTTCGCCCGCTCGGCGTACGCGCGCTCCATCCCGCGCAGGAAGTCCGCCTTCGCGCGTTCCAGCTCGGTCTGCGTGAAGCCGTGCTGCGCCACGCGCTCCCCCTCGGTGAGCAGCGCCGCCAGCCCGCGCGCGATTCCGCCGTCGGACACGAGCGCGCTCAGCGCGTACACCTCCTTCGACCGGATCAGCCGCCCCTGCGCCGAGTAGGCGCCGAGGAAGGGGGCGCCGGGGCGCTGCGCGATCTCGCCGAAGCGCTCGTTCAGCATCGCGTCGTAGAGCCCTTCCACCAGGCGCTCGCGGTAGTCGCCCACCGTGCGCTCATCGCGCACCGGCTGCTTGTAGTAGACGGCGACGCCCGAGCTGGTGTTCTCCGGGTCGGTGACCACGGACACGAGCGTGCTGTCGGTGTCGGGCACGCTGTAGAGCTCGCGCTGCCGCGGATGCGGCGGCGGCGCGAGCGACGCGAAGTGGCTGCGGATGAGCTGCTCCACGCGCTTCGCGTCGAAGTCGCCGACGGCCACCACGGCCATCAGATCGGGGCGGTACCAGTCGTGGTAGAAGCGGAGCAGCTGATCGCGCCGCACGTGCTCGAGCGTGGCCCGATCGCCGATCGGGATGCGCCGCGCGTAGCGCGACCCGGCGAAGAGCACGGGGAACTGCTTGTCGCGCACGCGCTGCGCCGCGCCACGCCCCAACCGCCACTCCTCGATCACCACCCCGCGCTCGCGGTCCACCTCGGCGCTGTCGAAGGTGACGCCGTGCGCCCAGTCCTCCAGGATCTGCACCCCCGTCTCGAGCAGCCGCGCGCTGTCGGTGGGGACGGTGAGCTGGTACACCGTCTCGTCGAACGAGGTGGCCGCGTTCAGGTCCGCGCCGAAGCGCACGCCCGTGGACTCCAGGTAGCTCACGAGCTGCTGCCGCTGGAAGTGCGTGGTGCCGTTGAACGCCATGTGCTCCACGAAGTGCGCGACGCCGCGCTGCGCGGAGTCCTCGAGGATGGAGCCGGCGTTCACCACCAGGCGCAGCTCGGCGCGTTGCTCCGGCTTGTGATTGACGCGGATGTAGTAGCGGAGGCCGTTGGGGAGCGTGTCGATGATGACGGCGGAATCCACCGGAATGGGCGCCGAGAGCGGCGGCGCCGGGTCCGCGCTCTGCGCGCGCGCCGTGGCGGCGAGGAGCGCGAGCGACGCGACGGCCAGCGCCGCGCGCCTGGGGGTGAACGGCATCATGGTGTTCCGGGTTGTCGTGGCGAAAACGGCTCAGCTCTCGTCCGCGGCTTCGACGTGCACGTGTGCCGCGCCGTCCGCGTCGTAGCTGACGATCACGCGCCAGGGCTGGCAGCACACCTGGCAGTCTTCGATGTACTCCTGGGCGGCACCGCTCCCGGGGTCGAGCGCGATGGTGTTCGGCTCGCCACAGTACGGGCAGCGCACATCGCCTTCGGTGTCCGCGGTGCCGTCGCCGAGGGGAAAGTTCGCATCGAGCTCGTCGGAATCGTCCGGGTCGTCGAGAAAGAAGCGCACGTCAGTCCAACCGGGAGCCTGGGATACTGGTCACTGGTGCCCGCCGCCCATCGAGCGGTGGCGCACCGTTCGTTGTACACCCGGCACGCGCGCGGGCTCCCTGAGCGCGCGCGAGCACACCGTGGCGCTCAGCGCCCGCGCGCCGCCACCGGCCAGCTCTCCTCCACTCGGCCGTCGCGCACGCCGTGGATCACGTCGTTCAGGTGGACCACGATGCACACGTGGTTCGGCACCACGCGCACCACGTCTCCCACCTTCGGCCGCCAGGAGCTGCCCGACAGGTCGAGGATGCCGTGCTCCTCGGACATCGCGCGCACCACCACCTCCGGCCGATCCACCAGCGCGCCGAATCCCTCTCCGGCCGCGCCACGCATCGGCTCGCGCCCCAATGCCTTGGTGCCGGCATCGATCACCGCCTGCCCGGGGACGGCGGTGCTCACCACGGTCGCCAGCACGGTGAGCGCGCAGTCGTCCCACGCGCACGCCCCGATCTCCGCCGTCACGCGGTCGTTGTACACGTAGGTGCCGGGGCGCAACTCGGTGGTACGGGGCACCTCGTGGGTGCGCCACGCGGTGGGGGTGGACCCGCCGCTCACCACGCGCGGCGGCAGGCCGGCGCGCTCGAGCGCGTCCACGAGCGCGCCCACCTGCTCCCCCAGCCGCGCAAGCGCGTTCTCCTGCGCGTCCACCCCCTCGCGGATGTGCCCCGGGTAGTACGCGAGCCCCGCGAGCTCGAGCGAGGGGAGCGAAGCCACACGCCTGGCGAGCGCCACCGCCTCGGCTGCCGACGACACTCCGACGCGCCGCATTCCCACGTCCGCTTCCACGTACACGCCGACGGCGCGCCCCCGCTCCCGGGCCGCGGCGGAGAGCTGCTCCGCCGCCTCCGCCGAATCGAGCGCGACGGTGATCGCGATTCGCTCGGGGAGCGCCATGAGGCGGCGCAGCTTCCCCGCGCCGAGCACCGGATACGCGACGAGCACGTCCGTGGCCGCCTCGCTCATCACCTCGGCCTCGCGCACCGTGGCGCAGGTGACCCCCGCCGCCCCCCGCCGGAGCTGCTCGGCGGCGATGCGCGGCGATTTGTGGGTCTTCGTGTGCGGCCGGAGCGCGAGCCCGTGCGCCCTCGCGTAGTCGGCCATGCGATCGAGGTTGCGCGCCATCCGGTCGAGGTCAACCACCGGTACCGGCGTCTCCAGCTCGTGGATCGATGTCATGTGTGTGATGGAAGATCGTGATCGGAGCACAATGAATGGCGGTGCGATGCCCTACGCGCATCGCACCGGCCCGTTCCGCTTCCGGCCACCCGATCCCAGAAGCGGACACCCGCGGGAGCGAAAAAATCCGGGCGCCTGGTTGCAACCCTTTGCCAGTGCCCGACATCCAATTCTCATACCGATGGCCCGAACCTTCCCTTGGTGATGGCGCGCCGACATTCCGTTGCGCCGGCTCGCCGATACCGCGGGTGCCCCCCGGAGGAGACCACCATGAACACGCTCGCCCTCGAGACGACCGCGCCGGCGCGCCCCGCGAGGCCTGCCGGCGCGCGACGTGCCGCCGATCCCGAGCGCGATCTCATGGAGCGTGAGCTCGCCGGGCAGTACCAGGTGGTCCGGCTGCTCGGGCGCGGCGGCATGGGCGCGGTCTATCTCGCTCGCGACGTCGCCCTGCACCGGCACGTGGCCATCAAGGTGCTGCGCCGCGATCTCGTGCAGCGCGACGAGGCGCGCGAGCGCTTCCGCCGCGAGGCGCGACTCTCGGCGCAGCTCAACCATCCGTCGATCGTCCCGCTGTACGACTTCGGCGAGTCGCCCCGCATGATGTACATGGTGATGCGCTACGTCTACGGCGAGTCGCTCGGCGACCGGCTGCGCGAGGCGGGGTGCGTGGCGGCGAAGGAGGCCGCCGAGATCCTCGCGGGGCTCTCGACGGCGCTCGAGTACGCGCACGGGCAGGGGGTGGTGCACCGCGACCTCAAGCCGGAGAACGTGCTGCTCGACCGCGAAGCCGGCGGGGTGGTGCTCGCCGACTTCGGCGTCGCCACCCGGCGCACGTGGGATCCGGTGCGCTCCGAGCTGCGCAAGGCGTTCGGGACGCCGCACTTCATGTCGCCGGAGCAGGCGATGGGGGAAGTGGATCTGGACGGCCGGAGCGATCTCTACGGTCTGGGCGTGCTCGGATTCCTCATGCTCGCCGGGCGCCTCCCGATCGAGGGCGACACGTTCGCCGAGATCACCGCGAAGCACCTCTCGCACCGCCCACCGTCGCTCCGCGAGGTCGCCCCCCGCGTTCCGCGTGCGCTCGCCGCGGTGATCGACCGGTGTCTCGAGAAGGATCCGGTCCGGCGCTGGCACTCGGCACGACAGCTACGGGAGGCCATCGACGGGGCGGGGGGTGGGTGGGTGAGGCGGTGGGTAAGAGGGGGGCGGTAGGACATGGTGGCTAGGCCACCATGGAACGCGTGTGGCGTGTGGGGAACTGACGGAAAGAGGGGTGAGGTAGAGCGCGTGTGGGTTCGGATGTAGAGAGAGTCCACCTACACACGACCCTACTCTCGCACTACCCAGCTCCTCTGCCCATCAGTCTCCCACACGCGACACGCGTCGTTCGGTGGTCTAGCCACCATGTCCTACCACCCTGACCGCTCCTCTCTCCAGCCTATCCGCCACTCCCTCCCACCTCCTCGTCCCCGGCACTCGCTCCACCAGCACCACGTCACACCCCTCCTCGTCCAGCAGGTGGAGCGATGCGTACAGGGCTCGAGCGTACGCCGCGGGATCGGTGGGCATGAGAATGGGGTGGCGGATCGGCGCGGCGAGCGGCGCGAGGAGGAGCGCTCCCACCTTGCGGCCGCGCTCGGACTCCACCCGCGCCGCGTCGGCCGCGGCGCCGCGGCGATCGGAGTCGAACAGCCGGAGCTCGGCGCGAGGCGCGTAGTGCCGCTCGATCATCCCCGGCGACGGCCGCGCCTCACTCCCGGCGATCGGTCCCATCGCGGCGAGCGGACCGGTGAGCGGCTCGAGCTCCTCCGCCGAGATCCCCCCCGGTCGAAGCAGCAGTGGCGCGTCGCCGGAGACGTCCACCACGGTGGATTCGATCCCGACCGTGGTGGGACCGCCGTCCACGATCAGGTCCACGCGGCCGCCGAGCGAGCGCTCCACGTGGCGAGCGAGCGTCGGCGAGAGCTCGGTGAACCGGTTGGCGCTCGGCGCGGCGACGGGGACCCCGGCGGCGGTGATCAGCGCTCGCGCCACCGGATGCGACGGCGCGCGCACGGCCACGGTGTCGAGCCCCGCCGTCACGACGTCCGGCACCTCCGGGCGGCGCGGCACCACGAGCGTGAGCGGGCCCGGCCAGAACGCCTCCGCGAGCCGCGCCGCCAGGGGCGGCCAGCGACTCGCCAGCCGACGCGCTCCCTCCTCGTCCGCCACATGCGCGATCAGCGGGTTGTACCCCGGCCGCCCCTTCGCCTGGTAGATTCGACGCACGGCGTCGGCGTCGAGCGCGTTCGCGCCCAGGCCGTACACGGTCTCGGTGGGGAACGCCACGAGTCCCCCGGCGCGCAGCACGCTGGCGGCGCGCGCGATGCGCTCGGGCTCGGGGTGGAGCGGATCGACCTGGATGATGGATGTCATGCGGCGCGGTTGAATGCCTGAAATCTACAGCGGCCCGGCGCGCGGTGCGCGGTGCATGACGGGCGCGCGCGTCGATCGTCTGCACGAAGAGGCGCGTCGTCCGGCGCGCCGGCGCACCCCGCGAGCAACTTCGCGGGCCCACGCGGGTACTTGCAGGATGATGTCCCGGATTCGCACGATCTCGCTGCTGGTCGTGCTCACCGTGCTCGCCGCGTCGTGCGAGCGGATGTCCGTCGGTCCGGAGATCGCTGGTGAGCTGCACCGGGGGCGCGCCTACGCGGCCGCCCTCGAGCAGCGCACGCGGTCCACGCCCGCGGAGAGCGTCAGCGCGGTCGCCGCGATCTCCCTCGGCTACCTCGAGCGGCAGCGCCTCGGGCTCGGCAGCCCGTTCCGGCTCATCGACTATCTCACGCGCGACGCCCGCCTCCCGGACTCCACGCGCCGCGCCGTGGCCTGGGCGATCCTCGCTCGCACGCTCGACGGCGACGGCGTCCAGGTGAGCGCGCTCGCGCTCGACTCGCTCGCCTCCCCGGCCGCTCGCACGGCGGCGAACGACGGCGCCATGCACCTGCGCCTGATCGATCACGCCGTGCGCGAGACGCACGATCCCCGCGCGGGGGAGCTGGCCGTGCGCCTGGCGTACATGGTCGAGGCCGCGGAGCACAATCTCCGCGCCGACGCGCCGCGCGTGGCCGCGGACGTGGCCGCCGTGTTGCGCGACCGCCAGCTCGCCCAGGCGGACGCGCGCGACCTGCTGCGCGCCGGCTGGCGCAACGACACCGATCCGCTCGCGATGATCTCCGTGTGGCGCGAGACGCACCGCTTCCGCGTGGAGCGCCCCGTGATGGAGCGGCTCGACCGTGACGCGCAGCTCGAGGCGATGGAGCTGGTACCGAAGCTCACGGAGAACCTGCGAGAGCTCGCCACGCGCGTGGACAGCGCCGGGGGCGGCGCCGGGCCGCTTCCCGCCGCGCCCGACAGCTCGACCCTCGCTTTCGGCGCCGCCGAACGGCTCGCGGGGCTGGCGCGCATCTCGGGGATGCCGCCGGAGGCGCCGGTGGTGGTGCAGCTCGAGCGCTACCGCCACGAGCTGCTCGACGGCCAGCTCGACACGTGGCGGCGGAACGCCCGCGCGCGCTTCGTCCGGCACTCGCGCGACGAGGAGTCGTTCGCCGCCGAGCACGCGATCGTGGAGGAGCAGGCGCCGGGCACCACGCCCGCGCGCAGCGCGCTCGCCACGGCCGTCGCGCTCCGCGCCTACGCACAGGAGCGGCCCTGGCTTCCTGGCGACGGCGGTCCCACCGCGTCGGACCTCGCGGACCGCTTCGGCATCCGGAGCGTCACGTTCGACGCCGACGTTCCCGACGGCTGGAAGCCGTACTATCGCGCCATGCTCGCCACCGCGCTGGAGGACATGGAGCGCGTGCTCCCGGCGCTGGACCTCGATGGGCTCCGCATCCACTTCGGCGAGAGTCCGATGGGGAGCGCGGCGCTCGCGCTGCACGACCCCAAGCGCCGGACGATCTACCTGCCGGTGGCCACCAGCGCGGGAACGATCGCGCACGAGCTCGCGCACGACATCGACTGGCAGGCGGCGCTCTCGCGCTACGCGGTGCGGGGCGACTACGCCACCGACCGCGCGGTGCGCGATGCGCACGGTGGCGCGATCGCGGCCTCCATGCGCGGACTCACCGCCGCGTCGCGGCTCTCGGCCGCGGTGCGCGGGCGGGGGCAGGTGGTGAGCTCGCGTCCCACGGAGGTGTTCGCTCGGAACGTGGACTGGTTCGTGGCCTCGGCGCTCGCGCGCGAGGGGCGCATGGACGGCTATCTCTCCTCCGCGCAGGACGACTTCCTCACCGGCTACGCCCTCGGCACCCCGCCCGACGCGGCGGGGCACTCGGTCCCCGCGCTCGTGAGCATCCTCGACGCGGTGGCGCCGCCGGCGCCGCTGGTTCGCGAGTGGTTCGTGACGCGCTACGGTCCCGGCCGCGCGGTCACGCCGTACGACCTCGTCCGCCGCGTGCTCGATGCGCCGCTCGACTCCGCCGGCGCATCGCTGGTGGACCTCGTGGCGCCGGTGCTGCGGGCCCGCGATGCGGCGCTGGCGGCGGTGGCCGGCGGGCGCTGCCGCTCCGGCGCGCTCGAGGATGCGCGCACCACCCGGGCCCGCCGCGACCTGGTGGTACTCGCGGCGAGCGCGCGCGCGGCGGGAATCATGCGCGTGCGCGGCACCGTGCTCGCGATCGACGAGGCGCGCCGGTGGCTCGCCGTGGCGCCGTACTCCGCGGCCGAGCCCTTCGTGCTCGCCGGCGGGCTGGCCGCCTCCGGCCAGGTGGCGCTCGCCGAGCGCGCGATCGCGCTGGACTCCGTCTCCGAGACCATCCCCGCGCCCACCGATCCGCGCTGCGAGGTGCGGGACGCGGGACGCGGGGCGCCGGGCGCGTAAGGGACTCGGGATTCGGGAATCGGGAATCGCTCGCGCAGAGGTGGCGCCGGCCCGCCTGACTGCGCACCTTACTCAATCCCGCGCCCCGCGTCCCGCGTCCCGAATCCCGAGTCCCGAATCCCGAGTCCCGTGTCCGCCCCCCCCACCCGCCCCGCCCCGCGCTTCGAGCAGCAGATCGAGATCGAGACGCCGGAGCAGGTCGCCTTCTCGTACACCGTCGCCGGCGTCGGCTCGCGCGCGATGGCCGCGCTCATCGACCACGCCCTCATCACGCTGGCGATCGTCGCGCTCTGGTCCGTCCTCGCGCTGCTCGCGCGCGCGGCGGGGGGCGCGGCCGCGCAGGGCGCGGAGAGGAGCTCCGGCGGCTGGGCCGTGGCCGTCGTGATCCTCGTGGCGTTCGCGATCCAGTGGGGATACTTCGTGCTGTTCGAGGCGCTGTGGGACGGGCAGACGCCGGGGAAGCGGAAGATGAAGCTCCGCGTGGTGCAGGACGGCGGCTACTCGGTGTCGTTCGCGGCGTCCGCCACCCGCAACCTGGCGCGCATCGTGGACATGCAGCCGGGCTTCTTCTATGCCGTGGGAGTGGCGAGCGCGGCGCTCAGCCGCTCGGGGAAGCGGCTGGGCGACATGGTGGCGGGGACGTTCGTGGTGCAGGAGCAGCTGGTGACGCTGGCGCGCCCCGACACGAACGCGCGCGCGCGGGAGGAGGCCGCGCCGGTGGTGACGGCCGCGCTCACGCGGGAGGAGTACGAGCTGCTCGAGCGCTTCCTCGCGCGCCGCGCCACGCTCGACGCCGACCGGCGGCGCGCGATCGCGGAGCAGCTCGCGGAGCGCTTCGCGCCGCACTTCCCCGACCGGAACGGGCAGCCGCTCTTCCTGCTCATGCGGCTCTACGAGGGGGAGAAGGCGGCGCGCGAGCGCGGCGTGGCGGCGCGGGGGGCCACGGGCGCCGCGCGCGAGCACAACGCCCTCGTCGCCCGGAGCGCCGCGCGCTGGAGCGCGTTCGCCGCCGCCATCGTCGAAGCGCAGCGGCGCGGGCTCCGCTCGATGCCCGAGCGCGAGGTGAGCGAGCTGGCCGCGCAGTATCGTGAGGTGGCCACCGACCTCGCGCGCCTGCGCACCGCCACCCGGGGGCGCGACGATGACGCGCTCTTCTACGTGAGCCGCCTCGTGGGCGCGGGGCACAACCTGCTCTACCGGCAGCGCTCGCTCGCCATGCGGACCGCGCTGCACTACCTGTTCGCCACGGTGCCGCGCGAGATCCGGCGTTCGGCCGGATACATCCTGCTCGCGGCGCTCCTCTTCTTCGCGCCGGTGGGGATCACCTACCACGCGGTGCTGCGGCATCCCGCGCTGGCCGAGGAGATCCTCGGGCCGGGGATGGTGGATCGCGCGAACGAGGGGGTGGCCCGGGCGAAGCAGCACGAGCGCACGTACGTGCCGGTGAAGGACTTCATGCGCCCCGTGATGGCCAGCACGATCATCGCGAACAACATCCAGGTCACCTACGCGGTGTTCGCGATGGGGATCACCGCCGGACTCGTGACCCTGATGATGCTGGTGTTCAACGGCGTGAGCATCGGCGCCGGGCTCGGCCTCTACGCCAGCAAGGGCATCTTCGCCCAGATCGGCGAGTTCGTGCTCCCGCACAGCACCTTCGAGCTGAGCGCGATCTGCATCGCCGGCGGCGGAGGATTCCTGCTCGCGGCGGCGCTGCTCGTGCCGGGTGCTCGCACGCGCCGGGAGGCGCTCGTGGTGAACGGGCGGCGCGCGATCCGGCTCATGGCCGCGTGCACGATGCTGCTCGTCTGCGCCGGCACGATCGAGGGGCTCGTCTCCCCGCGCACCGATCTGCCGCTCTGGGTGAAGTTCGTGGTCGCCGGCGCGAGCGCCACGGCGCTCATCGCGTACATCTCCCTCGGCGGACGGGGTGCCGTCGAGGGCGAGCTCCACGCCGAAGAGTTCGCGTACGGCGAGGCTACAGCGTCGAGCGCGCCTTGATCTCGAGGTAGCGGTTGATCACCGCCGCGGTCATGCGCCGCGGCGACACGTCCAGCACCTCCACGCCGGATCGCCGCATCCGGAGCAGCGCCTCCTCGCGCGCGAGCACCAGCTCCTCGGCCGCCGCGCTCTCGAACAGCCGGGTGGTGGACGCATCGCGCGCCGGCATCGCGGCCTCCATGAGCTGGTCGTTGCGCAGCGCCACCACGAGCAGCAGGTGCCGCGACGCGCTCCGCGCGGTGTGCGCGAGCAGGGCGTGCGATGCGCGCGGATCGATGACGTCGGTGAACAGGACGATGAGCGAGCGCTTGCGGTGGCGCTCGGCGAGCACCCGGAAGGCGGCGGCGTAGTCGGGCTCGGCCATCGTCGCCGCGGCCGGGATCAACGACTGGCGCACGCGCTCCAGCGCCTCGCGGCCGCGCGCGGCGGGGACGAAGGCGCGCACCTCGTCGTCGAACAGCAGCAGCCCCACCTGATCGCGCGACTGCACCACCACATCGGCGAGGAGGGTGGCGGCGGAGAGCGCGTACTCGAAGCGGGGGATGCCGGCCGCGAGCTGCGTCATCATCCGGCCGGCGTCGATGGCGATCATCACCGTCTGCCCCTGCTCCACGGTGTACTCGCGCGTGATGAGCTTCCGCCGGCGCGCCGTCGCCTTCCAGTCGATGTGCCGCGGGTCGTCGCCCACGGCATACTCGCGCAGGTTGCTGAAGGAGGTTCCCTCGCCGCGCCGGCGGATGGCGCGGATCCCCGCGTCGCGCAGCCGGTGCTGGAGGGAGAGCAGGCGGAAGCGGCGTACCCCGGCCATCGATGGCACCACGAGCACCGAGTCGCCGGGCTCGTAGCGCAGCGTGCGCTGCACGAGGCCGAGCCGGCCGGTCACGCGCAGCACGACCGGTCCGAGCGGCCATCGCCCGCGCACGCGTCCCGTGAGGACCATCGGCAGGGCGAGCGTGCCGCGCGGCGGGAGCGTGCGCGCGCCGCGCCGCGCCGCATCGACGTCGATCCCACGCGGCAGCGCGTCGAACAGCCGCACGCGCAGCGGTCGGCCCACGCCCGAGCGCAGCACGTACTCGCCGGCGGCCGCGTCCCCGAGGCCGAGCGGGTCGGGAACGCGCCGCTCCACCGACACCTGCCACCGCGCCGGGAGGAGGGCGATGTCCAGCGCCACTACCAGCAGGAGCACCAGCAGCGCGAGAAGCGCCCACGGCACGCCACCCGGCCGCGCCGAGATGAGCCACACCGGCGCGAGCAGCACGAGCACGGTCGCGAGCCGCGTGGTGGGGAGGAACGCCACCGTCCACCGGAACGCGTGCACGGCGCCGTCGCGGACGGCGCGCCAGATGCGCTCGTCCGGCGATGCGATGTCGACGTCTCGCGCCGGCGCGTCCACGTCGGCGTCCGGTCCCTCGCGCGCCACGGACGCGCTCACTGCGGCGCGGCCACCCGGGTGAGCAGCGCCTCCAGCACCTCGTCGCTCGTGCGCCCCTCCACCTCCACCTCGGGGGAGATCACCACGCGGTGGCGCAGCACGGGGAACGCGTAGTCCTTCACGTCGTCGGGGGTCACGAAGTCGCGGCCGGCGAGGAGCGCCGCCGCGCGCGACACGCGGAAGAGCGCGACGCTCGCGCGCGGCGAGCCGCCGAGGGTGAGCGCGGGATCCTCGCGCGTGGCGCGCACGATGTCGGCGATGTACTCCCGCACCTCCGGCGCCACGCGCACGCCGTCCACCGCGAGGCGCAGGTCGCGACACATGGCCGCGTCGAGCACGGGCTCGGGCGTCACGTCCCGCGGACGCTCGGCGTCGAACCCCTCGGCGTAGTTGCCGAGCATCGCGAGCTCCGCCTCTCGGGCGGGGTACGGCACCTTGATCTTCAGAAGGAAGCGGTCGAGCTGCGCCTCGGGGAGCGGGTACGTCCCCTCGTACTCCACCGGGTTCTGCGTGGCGAACACGGTGAACAGGTCGCCGAGCGGGTGCGCGGCGCCGTCCACCGTCACCTGCCGCTCCTGCATCGCCTCGAGCAGCGCCGCCTGCGTCTTCGCCGGCGCGCGATTGATCTCGTCGGCGAGGAGGAGGTCGGTGAACACCGGGCCCGCGCGGAACTCGCTCGTGCCACCGCCGTCGCGCAGGACGTTGATTCCCGTGATGTCGCTCGGCATCAGATCGGGGGTGAACTGGATCCGGCCGAAGCGCGCGTTGAGCGCGCCGGCGAGCGCGCGCACGAGCAGCGTCTTGGCGGTGCCGGGCACGCCCTCAAGGAGCGCGTGCCCGCGCGCGAGAAACGCGACCAGCGCCTCGTCGATCACGGGGTCCTGGCCGACGACACGCTGCGCGACGGCGGCGCGTACGCGCTGCATGGTCTCTGCCACCTGTTCCGCTGTCATCACTGGGTGATCGTCCTCTCGATGTGGTCGATGGCTCCGCCGACGGCCACCCACTCGGCGGGGGGAAGACGGCGGCCGAGCGCCGTCCGCAGGAGCGCCGCATCGGCCGCGACCTCCGGCTTGCGCGCGCTCAGGTGCTCCAGGTACGTCTCGTCGTCCATGGCGCCGCTGGCGCCGAGCGGATGGCGCCGCCTGAGGCCGCGCACCAGGCGGCGCGTGGCCAGGCGCGTCGCCTCCACCTGCTCGTACGCGCGCGACAGCGCCCCCACGTGCTCCAGCGGGGATCGCCGCTCGATCGCGCCGCGCGGCGTCGGCGCGATGGGGCGCACGCCGTACGCCAGGAGGAGCACCAGCGCCGCCGCCGCGAGCTGGACCAGTCCGCGCCCCGGGGCGGTCTCGAACAGCGCGCGGCCCACCGCGCTCATCGGGCCGCCGTGCATGCCGAAGCCGTGATGATACTCGTCGAACACCAGCGGCGTCGGACGCGTGCCCCCCACGTACTCCATCAGCCGCACCGCGAGCACCGCGCCCGGGCCATCGCGCAGCGTGCCGTTGCGGAAGAACGACGGGTCGGCCACCGCCACCACCTCGCCGCGCCCGAAGTGGCGCGCCATGATCGCCGGCACGCTCGCCGAGTCGCGGCGCACGCGCACGATGGGAATGGTGTCCGCGGGGAAGACGGGCGCCGTGTCCTCCATCGCCTTCGGCACGGCGACGAGATATCGCCCGAACCCACCGACCTCGCGCGCGGCGGCGACCACGGAAACGGCACGCTCCGCCGGCGCGGCGCCATCCGCGGACGGCTCGCGCTCCACGTCCAGATCCCGCGCGGTGGGGAGCGACTGCCGCATCCCGAGCGAATCGGCGAGCGGGCTCCCCCGCGATGGCACCACCACCGCGCGCGCGCCGTGGCGCACCGCGTCGAGCAGCTCCCCCACCTCCGTCCTGCTCGGATCGATGGGCGGGTCGAGGAGCACGTACACCGCGGTGGTGTCGAGCGGCGGGTGGAACGACGTGCGCCGCCGCTCCACGCGGAAGCCGAGCCCGCGCAGCACCTCGTACACGCCACGCGCCGCGTACGGATCGGTGCCGTACGTGGTGAGGTGCGTGGCGCGCGCCCCCTCCGGCTCGTGCGGGGAGAGGAACACGGCCGCGAGCACCAGGAGCGCGAGCACCGGGAAGACGTACCGCGGCCGCAGCCAGCGGTCCATGCGCCGCTCAGCCATCGCCGTCGGGACGCACGATGGGCACCGCGAGCGCGCGCAGGCGGAGGAACCGCTCCTCGTCGCACGTGCCGAGCCCGTAGATCACCGTCTCGTACGAGCGGGCGAACTCGCGGAAGCGGCCGAAGATCGACGATGACCGCGTGCGCAGCTCGCGCACGTAGTCGCCCGCCGTCTTCGATGGGTGCAGCCGCACCTCCCGCCGGCGCGCGGCCGCCTCGAGCAGCGCGGCGTAGAGCGCGTGCGCGGCATCGGTGAACTCGCGGCGCGCCGCCAGCTCCTGCGCCACCTGCCACGGGTCGCGCCCGGCGCGGCGGAACGCGACGGCATCCCACGTCAGCCCAGCGGCGGCATATCGCCCGCGGAGATACCACAGCCAGAGCGCGCGCCCGATGATCAGCAGCAGCGTCGCCGCCAGCAGCACGATCACCGTCCAGTAGAGCGGCGGCGAACGATGCAGCGTGCCGAAGAGCGACCCGATGAGCCCGAGCAGCCACGCGAGCCGGTCGCCGATCCACCCCATGACCCGGTCCCATACGGAGTAGCGATTGTACACGCCCGCGCGAAAGACGGAGTCCGTCACGCTCCGGATGAGGGAGTCGGGGATCTGTCCTGGTGGGGTGGGGATCACGGTGTGAATGGAGGGTCCGCTGCGAAGGCGATGGTGGGGAGCCGCTAAGATACGCCGAGCCGCGCTCCGCGCCAACATCTGACGTCGGCGCGACGACGCACCACGCGCGTCACCGGCGCACCACGCCCTCGAGCCCTCCGGCGATCAGCGACGCGATGTTCGCGACGATCACCGGGCGCAGCGCGCCCGGCGGCGAGGCGAGATACTTCGGCTCCCACACCGGCCGGAACCACTCCTTGAAGTCGCGCACGCCCTGGAAGTTGTAGAACCGCCCGCCGTGTCCGTAGAGCGCCACCGCGAGCTGGTTCCACCACGGCGCCATGGTGGAGGCCTGCACTCCGGAGAGCGGCGCCATCCCGAGATTGAACCACCGGTACCCCTGCTCCCGCCCCCAGAGCATCGTCTCCGTGAGCACCCAGCGCATCAGGCCGGGCGGCGCCTCCGGCGAGGAGCGCATGAGATCCACCTGTAGCTCCTCCTTGCACCCCGACGGCCACACGTTCGCGAAGCCCACGATCTGTCCGCTCCGGCGCGCCACCGCCACGGGATAGCGCCGCACGTAGCGCTCGTCGAAGAAGCCGAGGGAGAAGCGCTTCTCGCGCGTCCGCTTGGTGGCGAGCCACGCATCGGAGATCTGCCGCAGCGTGGGGAGCACCTCCTCCACGCACCCGGGGGCGAGCATCTCGAACGTGCACCCGGCGCGCACCATCTCGCGCGACGTGCGCCGCAGGTTGCGGCGCTCGGGTCCCTCGAGCGTGAAGTCGTCGAGCGGGACGCGTCCCTCCTCGCCGAGCTTCACCACGCCGAAGCCGAGGTCGAGGTAGAGATGGACGTGCTGGCGCGCCACCTCGTAGAAGACCGGCCAGCCGCCGTGCTGGTCCGCCATCCGGATGAACCGAAGCACGAGCGCCGGAATGCGGTCCGCCGTCGCCACCGGGTCGCCCATGGAGACCCAGCTCCGCCCCGCGACGCCGTACATCACGAATCCGGTGCGATCCTCGTTCACGAGCAGCGACTTGTCGCCCAGCGACACCAGGTGCGCTGCCGCCACCGGACTCGCCTCGACCAGCGGCCGGATCGCCTCCAGCTCCGCCTCGGTGGGCAGCCCCTCGAGCGGGCGCGCCGGGCGGAGGAGGCGCGCCGCGGCGACCATGACGAGCATCGCCAGCACCCCCGTGGTGGCGCGCAGGAAGCGCGGGCCCTGCGCGTGCACGGAGAAGTTCCAGAACAGGTCCCCGCGGATCACCGGCGTGCCGTACGAGATGAGCCCGAGCGCGATCGACCCGAGCACCACCAGGAGGATCGCGGCGATCCATGCGGGCGTGAAGCGCTCCCGCACGAGGCTCGCTCTGCGGTAGAAGTACCGCCGGCTCGCGACGAGCGCGACGAGCATCGCCGAGAGGATGATCGCCTCCTCGTAGTCGAACGCCTTGAGGAGGGAGAAGAGCACGCCCGCGGCGAGGAGCGCCACGGTGAGGTGGTACGCCGCGTCGAGGCGCCGCTGCAGCCCGCGCGCGAGGATGAGCAGCGCCGCGCCGGCGAGGCTCCCGAAGAGGTGCGAGACCTCGATGACCGGGAGCGGCAGGAAGTCGGCGACCCACCGCAGGCGCCCCCGCACGGCCGGCGTGGCGCCGGAGAAGAGAAGGATCGTGCCGGCGATGAACGTGGAGAACGCGAGCAGCCGCGGCACCACCACCGGGCCGACGTGCCCCGTGATGCGCAGCAGCCGCCGCAGCGGCTCCTGCTTGCGCAGCACGAACACCGCCATCGCGACCACCGCCACCAGGAGCGTGGGCGCGAGGTAGTGCACGACGGTGCCCGTGGTGTACCGCGCGAGCGGCCGAACGGGCGCGGCGGCGCCCTGGAGCCAGACGAGCACCGCGGTGCGCATCACGGGTCGGCCGCGTAGGTGGCACAGACGCCGCGCACGGGGCAGCGCGCGCAGTGACGCACGCGCGCCGTGCACACGAGCGCGCCCAGCTCCATCAGCGCCTGGTTGTGCGTGTACGCCGCGCGTCCGGTGCGCGGGAGGAGTACGTCCGCCATCGCCCACAGCGCCCGCGTCCCCGCGCCGCTCCGGGGATCCAGCCGGGGCGCGAACACGCGGCGGAGCACGCGCGCCACGTTCGTGTCCACGAGCGGCGCTCTCCGCTCGTAGGCGAACGACGCCACCGCGCCGGCGGTGTACGCGCCGATGCCCGGGAGCCGACGGAGCTCCGCCGGATCGGACGGGAGCGTGGCCGGCTCGTCGTCGCGCACCACGGCCTTCGCGAGCCGGTGCAGGTTGCGCGCGCGGGCGTAGTACCCCAGCCCGCTCCACGCCTCCATCACCCGCGTCGGGCTCGCGCTGGCCACCGACTCCAGGGTGGGAAAGCGCGTCAGGAACTCCCCGTACTTCAGCACCACGCGGGAGACCTGCGTCTGCTGGAGCATCAGCTCGGACACGAGCACGTGGTACGGGTCGCGGGTGCGCCGCCACGGCAGGTCGCGATGGTTGGCGCGATACCAGGCGCGCAGGCGGCGGCCGAATCGCATCCGCACGTCGGGAGAGATCTGTGGGACCTTCGGGTTCCGGGAGCGCGTCACGGGTGCTCGGGGCAGGGGAGCGGGGGCGAGCGACGACGCGCCGGCCGCGCGGCGTCGCCGGGAAGCTAATCGGCCGAGGCCGCCGGGCAATCTCGTCTGCCGCGGCACGCCCCCCTCCCGCCGGAAACCTCGCCGCCGCACCGGTGGTATTCAACGGGCCCGCCGCGTCCGGGGGCTGTTACCTCGCCCTCGCGTCGTCCATCCTTGAAGGCGCGGCGAAGGCGTGCCGCGCCTGGTCCCACCCCGAGCGGGCCGCTGGCCCCGCGTGAGGAGCCTCAAATGATCGGTCGTCCGTACGTCGTCGTCATGCTCGCCGCGCTCGCCGGCGCCACCGCCCTTCCCGCGCAGGGGCGCATCGCGTACGCGCCGGGCGCGCGCAGGTACCACCTCATCTCCGTGGTCACGCGCAGTCAGGAGGTGAACGGACAGAAGAGCGACTTCAAGCTCACGAACGAGCAGCAGGTCTCGGTGAACCTCTCCGCGCACGGCAAGGACACTCTCGACTTCGCTTACACGATCGACTCCAGCCGCATCGCCTCCGACCCGCCCGTGCCGCTCCCCGATGTGGCGAAGATGCAGGGGATGAAGGTGAGCGGCACGATGTCCCCGCTCGGGAAGGTGTTCACGATCACCTCCTCCCGCCCCACGGACGATCCCGATGCGAAGGTGCTCATGGAGGGAATGGGGCGCTTTCTCATCGCGCTGCCGCGCGGCGCGAAGGTGGGGAGCACGTGGACCGACACCCTGCGCAACGTCGTGAACCACGACGGGAACGACATCGCCACGAGCACCATCACCACGTCGAAGATCGTGGGCGACACCACCTTCGCCGGAGAGAAGGCGTGGCGCGTGCAGCGCACCTCGGTGCTCACGCTCAAGGGCACGCAGAACCAGAACGGGCAGCAGCTCCGCGTGGAGGGGAACGGCACCGCCAGCAGCATGTACTACCTCGGCGCCGCCGGTGCCTACCTCGGCTCCGCCGGCGAGCAGCACATGCAGATGACCATCGACGTCCCTGGCAGTGGGCCGGTGCCGATGGTGCAGTCGGTGACGAGCAAGGTGGAGCTCGTGCCGTAAGGCGCGGGGCGCGGGACGCGGGGCGCGGGATGCGGGGACAATGAATTGCGACGGGGTCGCGCCACGCGCCGCGACCCCGTCGCGTTCCATGGTCCCACGCATCCCGCATCCCGAGTCCCGCGCCTCTAGTATCTCGTCTCCATCCCATTCACCACCCGGTACGTGTCCCGCGCGATGAGCAGCTCCTCGTCCGTGGGGATCACCCACAGCGCCACCCGCGAGCCGTCGCCGTCGATGCGCCCCTCCCGTCCGTTCACCACGTCGGCGTTCCGCGCCGGATCCATCTGGATCCCCAGCCACTCGAGCCCGGTGCAGACGCGCTCGCGCACCGGCGCCGCGTTCTCTCCGATCCCGCCGGTGAACACCACCGCATCCGCGCCGTTCATCGCCGCCAGATACGCGCCGATGTACTTGCGCACCCGGTAGGCGAACACCTCGATGGCGAGCCGGGCCCGCCGGTCGTCGTGCTCGGACTCCTCCGCCAGCAGCTCGCGCATGTCGTTCGTGAGCCCGGAGATCCCCAGCAGCCCCGACTGCTTGTTCAGCAGCCCATCCACCTCGTGCGGCGTGAGCCCCTCCTTCGCCCCGATGTAGTCGAGGATGGCCGGATCGAGATCTCCCGACCGTGTGCCCATCACGAGTCCCTCGAGCGGCGTGAAGCCCATGGACGTGTCCACCGACACGCCACGCTCGATCGCGCACGCGGAGCACCCGTTGCCGAGGTGCAGCGCGAGGATCTTCGTCTCCTCGCGCGACCGTCCGGTGAGCTGGCGATAGCGGTGCGCCACGTAGCGGTAGGAGGTGCCATGAAAGCCGTAGCGCCGCACGCGGTAGCGGCGGTAGAGCTGGTAGGGGATCGCGTACAGGTAGGCCCGCTCGGGGAGGCTATGATGGAACGCGGTGTCGAACACCGCCACCTGCGGCACGCCGGGGCCGAGCACCGCCCGCGCCGCGTCGATGCCGCGCAAGTTGTGCGGGTTGTGGAGCGGCGCGAGGTCGATCGTCTCCTCGATCCCCCGCACCACGGCGTCATCGATGCGCACGGAGCGCTGGAACCGCTCCCCGCCGTGTGCCACGCGATGCCCGGCGGCCGCGATCTCCGCCACGCTCTCGATCGGCACGCCGGACTCGGTGCTCACCATCCACCGGACCAGGTACTCCACCGCCGAGCGGTGGTCTCGCAGCGGCGCCGTCCCTCGGGCGCCGCTGCCGCTCTGGGCGCGGAAGGAGTACACCGCCTCGCCGCCGATCCGCTCGATCTGCCCGCGCGCCAGCCGCTCGTCGGTGTTCGCCGCCATCCGGTCGGGATCGGTGCGTACGAGCTGGAACTTCAGCGTCGATGAGCCGACGTTGAGCACGAGAATGTTCACGCCTCCCCCTTCCGCTGGTGTGAGTGCGATGGGCCGTGGCCGCGAGGGACACTATCAGCTTCCGCCGCCGCGCACCAGCGGGGTGACCGCGCGCACGCGCTCCGCGAGCCGCCGCGCGTCGTGCGGCGCGTGCGCGTGGGCGTCGTTGTCGAAGTAGGCGTACACGTCGTGGCGCATGTGCGGCGCATCGCACGCCCACCACGCGATGCGCTCCGCCCACGCATCCAGTTCCGCGTCGTCGTATCGGCTCGCGTACAGCGCCCGCGATCCGTGCAGGCGCACGTACACGAAGTCCGCCGTCAGCTCCGCGGTGGTGGGAAAGCGGCCGGCGGTGTCGGCCACCACGAGCGCGCACCGACGGTCGCGCAGCAGCCACATCGCCTCGTCGCCGAAGTACGAGGGGTGGCGCGGCTCGAGCGCGTGCCGGTACGACACCGGCTCGGGACTCTCGAGCAGCGCGCCGTGCGGGAGGCGGTCGTCGTGCAGCCGCGCCAGCCGCTCCGCGTCGGCGGAGTCGCGCGGCAGGAGGTCCAGGAACTCCGCCAGGCGATCGTGGTCGAAGCGGTACGTGGCGGGGAGCTGCCAGAGGAAAGGTCCCGTCCTGGCGCCGAGCGCCAGCACGCCGCTCGCGAAGAAGTTGGCGAGCGCGGTGCGCGCGTGGCGGAGCTTCAGGTTGTGCGTGATGAAGCGGCTCCCCTTCACCGCGTACACGAACCCCTCCGGCGATTCGTCGCGCCAGCGGACGAACGCGTCGGGGGACTTCAGGCTGTAGAAGGTTCCGTTCAGCTCGATGCTGTCGAAGGTGCGGCAGGCGTAGCGCAGCCATGCGCGGCGCGGCAGCTCCGGCGGATAGAACGCGCCGCGCCACCCCGGATAATCCCAGCCGCTGATCCCGATGCGGACCGTGCCTTCCGATGCGCGAGTCATGGCGCCGTGCACGACAATTTGAATGCCGCGGCGCCGCAGCGTAGCTTGGTGCACGCCGGCATCGGCGCACCCCTCACCCCCGCAGGCATGTCCGAGCTCGAGCGCATCGAACGACTGGAGACGATCGTCCGCGCGCTGCACCAGCAAGTGGCCGCCCTCCGCGACGAGGTGCGCGCCCTGCGGGCGGCCGACATCCCGATACCGGAGCACCCCGCGCTCCTCCCTCCGCTCCCACCGCCGGTTCCCGAGTCCCGCGCCCCGAATCCCGCGCCGGTCGCGCCCCGCGCCCCGCGGGAGCCTTTCCCGAGTCCCGATTCCCGAGTCCCGAGTCCCGCGCCTCTCGACCTCGAGGCGCTGCTCGGCCGGTACGGCACCATCGCGCTCGCCACGCTCGCGCTGCTCACCGGCGCGGGCGCGTTCCTCACCTGGGCGATCGCGCACGGACTGCTCGGCCCCGCGCAGCGCGTGGCGCTCGGCGCGCTCGGCGCCGCGGCGGTGGGGTGGGTGGGGTGGCGCCTGCGCGCGCGCGGCACGGTCCGATTCGGCAACGTGCTGCTCGCGCTGGCGCTCGCGCTCATCCACCTCGATGCCTGGGCCGCGGGGCCGCGGCTGCACGTGCTCGCGCCGGCGCTGGTGCTCGTGGCCACCGCCGGTGCATCCGCGGCGCTCGCCGCGCTCGCGCTGCGTGCGCGCGAGGAGGCGCTCTTCGCGGTCGGGCTGGGCGGCGCGCTCGCCGCGCCCTTCGTGACCACGAACGGCGGAGGGAGCGCGCTGCTGCTCGCGGGGTACGGGTGGATCGTGATCGCTGGCGGCGCCATCGCGCTGCGTGATCGCGCCTGGCGGGTGGCGCTCGGCATCGCGGGCGTCGGCTGCGCCGCGTACGCCGTGGCGCTCACGGGGATGACGGATGCCGCCACGCCCTGGCTCGAGCATCACGTCGCGGTGGTGTTCGCGCTCGCGTGCGCGTGGAGCGCGATCGCGCTCGCCGCGCCCGGCGTGCGGGGACGGCTCGCGCTCGCGTGTCTGTGGGTGGCGTTGCTGGCGGCGCTGGCCGCCGACTGGGGGAGCGGTCGCGCCGCGGGCGCGATCGTGCTCTCTCTCGCCGGCACGCTTGGCGCGCTCGCCGCGGAGCGCACCGGATCGCTCCCGGCGGGGTGGCGGACGAGCGCCGCGGTGCTCGTCCCGCTCGGCTTCCTCGCATCCGCCGTGGGGGCGCTGTCACCGGCCGGCAGCCCGGCCGGCGCGCTCGTGGCCGCGGGGTGGACCGCGCTCGCGCTCGCGGCGGCATGGCTCGCCGGCGGGGATGGCGCTGGGCTGCACCTCGTGACGGCGGCGATGGCGAGTGGTGCGGCGGTGATCCTCGCGCTCCATGGCCGGCCGGAGTGGTGCATCGCCGCACTCGCCGCGCACGCGGCGATGTGGGCGGCGGCGACGCGTCGCACCCGCGCGCCGGTGGTGCTCGTCCCCGTGGCGCTCTCGCTCGCGATCGCGTCGGTGTGGGCGTACGCGCGCCTCGCGGCGCGTCCGGCGTACCAGTACACCCCCTTCCTCGGACGCGCCTCGGCCGCCGCCATCGCCGTGCTCGCGGCATGGGCGATCGCCGCGCGCGAGGCCCGCGCGGCGGCGCGCGCCGGTGACGGAGAGGGCGCGGGGGCGGGCACCGGTCCGGCGCCGATCGGCGCATCGCGGTGGCTCGCCGCCGCGGGCGCGGTGGCGGCGTTCCTGTGGGTGCGCGAGGAGCTCGTGCGCGCCTTCCACCCCGACGTCGCCACCTTCCTCGTCATCGTCTACTACGCGTGCGCCGGCGTGGGCGCCATCCTCGTCGGACGCCGGCGCGCGCTCCCGGGAGCGAGAGCGGCGGGGCTCGCGCTCGCGTTCTACGCCGGCATCAAGGCGCTGGTGCAGGCGTGGGACATCTCCGCGATCGGACTGCGCGTGGGGAGCTGCGTGCTGGTGGGACTGTTCATCGCGCTCGTGTCCTACTGGTATCGCGCTCCCGATGAGCCGCGCGCCGCCGGGCGCGCGGAGCCCGCGAGTCGCTGACGCGCCGCCGCGCTCATCCGTGAGCGCGCTCGCACATGGCATGGTATCTGCGCGCCCTCGCAGCGCTCGCGACCCTTCATCACACGAAGGGCTCGGTGCTTCCCGCAGCAGGAGGGTTCGAAGATGGCGCAGGACAGAGACAGGGACCGGCGCACGACGCGGAAGTCTCAGGCGGCTGACACGCGCACGGGATTCGGCGCCTCCGGCGCGCGCGGCTCCGCGTCACGCGGACGCACATCGACGAGCGGTGCCACCGGACGCGAGATGCATGACGCGTCATCCGAGCGCTCCGCCGACGATGCGTCGAGGAGCGGGATGCAGCGCGCTGGCGCGAGCGGGCAGTCCTCGTCCACCGGCTCGGAGGCGCAAGGCCGCTTTTACTCGCGGGCGCGCAACCGCGCCAGCCAGTGGGAAGGGCGGGGGAGCGGCGAGGGGTACGAGACCTGGGGCACCGAGGGAGCCCGCGGCGGCCAGCGCGGGTACACCTCCGGCTACGGGCTGCGCAATCCTCGCGAGATGCCGCAGCAGACCGGCGGCGACCGGCCGGCGGGATTCCGCGAGCCCACCGGCTTCGGCTACGGGACGGGCGGCTACGCGAACCCAGGGTATGGTGCCGCGGGGTACGCCGATCGCGCCTATCGCGGGCGCGACGTGCAGGGGCGCGAGCTCGGCGACCGGGCCGCCGGCGGCCGCGAGTACGGCCAGCGCGGGCTCGGCGATCGGGGATATGGCGATCGCGATTTCAGTGATGTGCCCGCCGACCGCCCTCCCTACTACGGCGGCGCCGCCGGCGGCATGGTGTCGGAGCGCGGATTCGGCGTGACCGAGCGTGGAGAGGAGCGGCGCTCCCGCTGGCGGCGCGAGCCGCTGCGCGCGAGCGAGATCATGACCCGTAATCCCAAGGCGGTGCGCCCCGACAGCTCCATCCGCGACGTCGCGCAGGTCATGAAGGACGAGAACACGGGGATCGTCCCCGTGGTGGACGGCGAGGGGAAGCTGCTCGGCGTGGTGACCGACCGCGACATCGTCATGCGCTCGATCCCGGAGGGGAAGGATCCCGCCGTGCTGCGCGCGCAGGACCTGATGACCGATGACGTCGAGGCGGTGACGCCTGACGACAGCGTGCGCGACGTGGTCCGCACGATGGGCGACCGGCAGGTGCGCCGCGTTCCCGTCGTCGATCACGAGGACGTGCTGGTGGGGATCATCTCCATGGCCGACGTCGCCACCCGCGCCGACTTCGATACGGACCTGCAGGAGGCGCTGGAGGAGATCTCGTCGAAGAGGAGCTTCTGGAGTAGGATCTTCGGCTGAAAGGGGAGAGTGGGACCTGGTGGCTGGACCACCGAAGGACGCGTGTGGCGTGTGGGAGACTGACGGAGAGAGGAGGGAGGTAGAGCGAGAGTAGGGTCGGCCGTAGAGAGAGTGCACCTACACACGAACCTCCACGCGCTCTACCCAGCATCTACACCCGTCAGTTCCCCACACGCCACACGCGTTTCATGGTGGTCTAGCCACCATGTCCGTCTGTCCATCTTCTCCGCTGCCGCTTCACATCTCCTCTCCGCTTCTTCTCCGACAGCCGCCGCTCCTTCGCCGCGCGCGTCGGCTTCGTCCGCACGCGCTTCCGGGGGACCACCAGCGCATCGCGCACCAGCGTCGCCAGCCGCTCCTCCGCCGCCTCGCGGTTGCGGAGCTGGCTCCGGCTCTCGCTCGCCACCACGCGCAGCCACCCCTCCGCGTCGATGCGCGTGCCGAGCTTCGCCAGCACGCGCTCGCGCGCGGCGTCGTCGAGCGCGCGGCTCTCGCGCACGTTCCAGAGCAGCTCCACGCGCGTGGACGACGTGTTCACGTGCTGTCCGCCCGGCCCCCCGGAGCGGGTGGCGCGCGCCACGAGCTCCGCGCGCGGGATCGCCACCCGCTCGTTCACGCGAAGGTCGTCGCTCACGCCGTGGCCTTCTCCACCGGCGTCCGGTGCACCCGCAGCGCCGCCACGCGCCGGCCGTCCATGGCCACCACCTCCAGCTCGCCGCCGGGGAACGCCACCCGGTCGCCGATCTTCGGGAGCCGGCCGAGCCGCGAGAACACGTAGCCGCCCAGTGTGGACCAGCTCCCATCCGGGATCTGCAGGTTGTGGTCGGAGCGCACGTCGATGAGCGACAGCGAGCCGGCCAGCTCCAGCACCCCGTTCATCTCGAACGCCTCGCGCGCCGCGATGTCGTACTCGTCGGCGATGTCGCCGATCACCTCCTCCACCAGGTCCTCCATCGTCACGATCCCCGCCGTTCCCCCGAACTCGTCGAGGACGATCGCCATGTGCGCGCGCGTCTTGCGCAGGTCGTCGAGCACACGCTCGGCGGCGCGCGTGTCCGGCACGTAGAGCGCCTCGCGGACGAACCGCTCGAGCGAGAAGGGCTCCGTGCCGTCGTGGAGCCACAGGTCCTTCGCCAGGAACACTCCCACCACATCGTCCAGCGACTCGCGGTACACCGGGTAGCGCGAGTACCGCTCGCGGCGCACCACGTCCCACACCTCCGGCTCGGTGGCGTCGATGGGGAGGGCGACGATCTCCGTGCGCGGGCGCATCACGTCGCGCGCCTTCTTGTTGTGAAAATCGAACACCCCCGCGAGCATCTGGGAGTCCGTCTCGTCGAGCAGCCCGTGCGCGCGCGTCTGCATCACCAGGAGGCGGAGCTCCTCCGGCGAGTGCACGCGCGCGCTCTCCTGCACGGTGTGCAGCCCCAGCAGCTTCAGGATCCCGTTCGCCGCCCCGTTCAGGATGGCGATGAACGGGCGCATGACGGTGGAGAAGAGGCGCAGCGGCCGCACCACCCACCGGCTCACCCCCTCCGGGTTGATCAGCGCCACCGACTTCGGCGCCAGCTCCCCGAGCACGATGTGCAGGAACGTGATCAGGATGAACGCCGTGGTCGCCGCCGCCGCCGTGTGCGTGACCGCCGGCGGCGCCTCGATCCCCACCGAGTGGAGCAGACGGTCGATGAGCGCCGCCACCGTCGCCTCGCCGATCCACCCCAGCCCCAGCGATGACAGCGTGATCCCGAGCTGGGTGCCGGAGATCACGTGATCGAGCTGCTTCAGCGCGTGCTGCACGGCCTTCGCGCTCCGATCGCCGCGGGCCGCCATGGCATCGATGCGGCTCCGTCGCACGCCCACGAGGGCGAACTCGGCGGCCACGAAGAACGCGTTGGCGAGCACCAGCAGCAGCACGGCCGCGAGGCGCAGCGCGATCGTGCCGAAAGTCAGCGTGTCCGTCGGGCTGTCCACGTAACTCCTTGAGGGCGTTCGTCGTCCAAGATATAGCAAAATGCCAGGAAACCCGGAACGCGCGAGCTCTTGCGTTCTGCAAATCTTCGTCCCCGGCGCCATGCCCTGGGCGCCGCGATGACCTCTCCCGCTTCTCTGGAACGCATGTTCGAGCCCCGCCGCGTCCTCCGGTGGATCTACATCGGCCGCGTGTCGCTGGCGTTCGCCGTCTTCCTGGCGGCCGTCTTCGCCTGGCAGGCCGCGGACGCGCGCGACACGCTCGTGGTCTCGCTCGTCATGGTGGCCACCACCGCGTTCACCGCGCTCTCTGCCTGGTATCACGCCACGCGGCCGGGCGTGCTCCCGCGCGGCTTCTACTATCTGCAGGCCACGTTCGACGTGCTGCTCGTCACCGCCGTGGTGCACGTGACCGGCGGCGCGCTCTCCCAGTTCGCCGCGCTGTACATCCTCGTCACCGTCGGCGCCTCGCTCCTCCTTCCCATGGGCGGGGCGCTCCTCGTCGCCGCGCTCGGGAACGCCTGCTACTTCGTGGACGTCCTGCTCGTGCACGACACCGACGTCGGGCTCGGCGTCTTCCTCCAGCTCGTCGTCTTCGCCGCCGTCGCCCTCGGCATCGCGTACCTCAGCGCCCGCCTCCAGGAGGCCGGCGTGAGCCGCGAGGCGCTGGAAGCGCAGCTCGTGCTCGCCAAGCTCCAGGCCGAGGACGTCCTGCGCAACATCCGCAGCGGCATCATCACCATCGACGCGCGCGGCCGCCTCATCTTCTTGAATCCCGCCGCCCGGGCGCTGCTCGGGCTCCCCGATGACATCGCGCTCGGCCGCACGGTGGACGAGCTGATCGTCCCCCGGGCGCCGGAGCTCGCCGCCGCGCTGGAGCGCGCGGTCCAGCGGCGCGAGCGCACCACGCGCGGCGAGGCGGTGATCACCGGCGATGGCCGCGCCTTCCCCATCGGCTTCACCACCACCACCATGGATGCCGATGGCACCGCCGACGTGCTCTCGGCCACCGTGATCTTCCAGGACATCTCCGGCAACAAGCAGGTGGAGGAGCTGCGCCTGCGCGCCGAGCGCCTCGAGGCGGTGGCCGAGCTGAGCGCGTCGCTCGCGCACGAGATCAAGAACCCGCTCGCCTCCATCCGCAGCGCGGTGGAGCAGCTCGCGCGCGCGCCCAGGGCCACCGACGACGAGCGGACGCTCGGCCGGCTCATCGTGCGGGAGTCCGACCGCCTCTCGCGCCTCCTCTCCGAGTTCCTCGACTTCGCGCGCGTGAGCGTGACCCGCGGGATGCTCGTGGACCTCGGCGCCATCACGCGCGCCGCGGCGAGCCTCGTCGCCACGCACCCCGACTGCGCGCGCGGCATCTCCGTCGCGTGCGACGTCCCCCGTCTCCCACTGCTCGTCGAGGGAGACGAGGACCTGCTGCACCGCGCCGTGTTCAACATCGTGCTCAACGCCGTGCAGGCATCGCCGGACGGCGGCCGCGTGGTGGTGGAGCTCGCGCCGCTCGCGCGCGACCTTCTGCCGCTCGGCACCCCCTTCCGCGAGGATGCCGCCGCGCTCCGCGTCACCGATGACGGTCCGGGCATCCCCACCGACATCAGGGACCGCGTGTTCGATCCGTTCTTCACCACCAAGCCGGGGGGGACCGGCCTCGGACTCCCCATCGTGCACCGCGCCATCGAGGCCCACCGCGGCCTCGTGATGCTCGAGAGCGGCGCGCAGGGCACGAAGTTCACCGTGCTCCTTCCCCAATCGCGCCCCGCCGGCGCGGAGGCCGCGTGACCGCCACCGCCGCTCCCCGTGCCAGCATCCTCGTGGTGGATGACGAGACCGGCATCCTCGAGACGCTGCGCATCCTGCTCAAGAACGAGGGGTTCACCACGCACGTTGCGCTCGGGGGGAAGCAAGGGCTCGAGCAGATCGCCGCGCTCTCGCCGGACATCGTCATCACCGACGTCCGCATGCCGAGCGTGACGGGGATCGACATCCTGTCCGCCGCGCGCGCCAAGGATCCCGACGTGCCGGTGATCCTCATGACCGCCCAGGCGGATCTCCGCTCCGCCATCCAGGCGGTGAACCAGGGCGCGTACTACTACATCCAGAAGCCGTTCGTCAACGACGACATGGTGGCCATCCTCCGGCGCGCCGCCGAGCACCGGCAGCTCCGCGCGGAGAACAGGTCGCTGCGCCAGGAGATCCGGCGACGCGACCGGTCCGGCACCGGCGTGCCGGTGGGACGGAGCAAGGCATGGCTGTCGGTGCTGCGCCTCGCCGAGACCGTGGCGCCCACCGACTCGATCGTGCTCATCCAGGGGGAGTCGGGCACCGGGAAGGAGGTGGTCGCCCGCTACATCCACGACCTCTCGGCGCGCGGCGATTCGGCGTTCCTGTCCATCAACTGCGGCGCGCTCCCCGAGAGCCTCCTCGAGTCCGAGCTGTTCGGGCACGTGAAGGGCTCCTTCACCGGCGCGGTGAAGGACAAGACGGGGCTCTTCGCCGCCGCGGGGAAGGGGACGTTCTTCCTCGACGAGATCGGCGAGACCACGCCGTCCACGCAGGTGAAGCTCCTTCGCGTCATCCAGCAGCGCGAGGTGATCCCCGTCGGCGGCACCGAGGCGATCTCCATCGACACGCGCCTGATCGCGGCCACGAACCGTGACCTGGAGGAGGAGATGAAGCGCGGTACGTTCCGCGGCGATCTCTTCTACCGGCTGAACGTGTTCGCCCTGCACCTGCCGCCGCTCCGCCAGCGCGCGGAGGACATCCCGCTCCTCGCCGATGCCTTCCTGCACCGCGCCGCGCAGCAGCGCGGCGAGGAGCCGAAGCGGCTCACCGACCCCGCGCTCGAGGCGATGCAGTGCTACCCCTGGCCGGGGAACGTGCGCGAGCTGGAGAACGCGCTCGAGCGCGCGGTGATCCTCTCGAACGGGGACACGATCGATGTGCACGCCCTTCCGGAGCGGATCACGGAGCGCCGGGCGGAGCCGCTGGTCGCGGATCGCGCCAGCGCCGCGAACCCCACGCTCGAGATGATCGAGCGCGCCTACATCACCTTCGTGCTCCAGAGCGAGGGTGGGAACAAGAGCCGCGCCGCCGAGGTGCTGGGCATCGATCCGTCGACGTTGTACCGCAAGCTGTCGCGCTACGGGGTGGAGCCGTGACCGCGCGCCGCCGTGACCCGGCCGCCCCGACGGTCGTACTTCCCGGGAGGATGAGAAGGCAATGACCACCATGAGCATCACCGAGGAGATCACGCGGCCGCGCCAGCTCGGCCGGTTCCAGCTCTTCACCTCGCTCAAGGCCGAGATGCTCCTCAGCCTCGCGGTGATGGGCACCGCCGCGCTGTCGCTCGCGGCGTTGAACGTGGCCGTGCTCCAGACGCTGGTCACCAGCGCGAACGGCGCGCTCTACCTCGGCATTCTCATCATCGCCGACGTGGTGGTCTTCGTGGCCTTCGGCGCCTACAAGGTGCAGGGACTGGTCGTGGAGCCGCTGGAGACCGTGGTGGAGACCGCGGAGGCGGTGGCCGCGGGCGACCTCACGCGCCGCGTCCCCACCGGGCGCACCACCGAGTTCGCCCGCCTCGCGCGCAGCATCAACCGGATGACCAGCCGCCTCCTCGAGGAGCAGGCGCAGCGCACGCACCTCGAGAAGGTCGCGAGCGTGGGGCGGCTCGCGGCCGGCATCGCGCACGAGATCGGCAACCCGCTCGGCGCCATCACGGGCTACACCCACATCCTGCGCGCGTGCGCGGCCGACGACCCCGAGGCCGCCGAGGCGCTCGCCGGGATCGAGCGCGAGAGCGCGCGCATCGACCGCATCATGCGCGGCATGCTCGACTTCGCCCGCCCGCGCCGCCGCGCCACCGAGGACGTGGACGTCAACCGGACCATCCGCCAGGTGGTGGACATGCTCCGGGACCAGGGGGCGCTCCGCGAGGTGGAGGCGCACCTCGCGCTCCAACCCGTGCTCCCGCCGCTCACCGGCGACGCGCACGAGCTCGAGCAGGTGATGGTGAACCTCCTGCTCAACGCCGTGGATGCCATGGAGGGGCAGGGCACGGTCACCGTGGTGAGCCAGTGCATCCCGTTCGGCGACGTCGCCACCGATGCCGAGCGGCGCGAGGACGATCCGACGAATCTCGCCGTGCCGCGCGAGCAGAGCGCGCGCGTGCGCGCATGGCTGCACACCGTGGGCGAGCCGGAGCGCGTGGTGAAGGTCGTCGTCGCCGACACCGGGCCGGGGATCCCGTGGAGCGAGACGGAGCGCGTGTTCGATCCCTTCTACACCACCAAGGATCCCGGGCGCGGCACCGGGCTCGGGCTCGCCGTGGTCACGCGCATCGTCGAGGGGCACGGCGGCACGATCTGGGTGCGCCAGGCGCGCGAGGGGGGCGCGGCGTTCGTGATGTACTTCCCCGTCAGGGGCGCCACGCCGCGCGACGCGGCGGCGGTGCCGGGGCTTCCGTGAAGATCCTCGTCCTGGACGACGAGCCCGGGCTGCGCCAGACGCTGACGCGCATCCTCGGCGCGGAGGGGCACGCCACGAGCGCCGCCGCAGACGGCGAGCAGGCGCTCACCGCGCTCGCCCACGATGACGCCGACCTCGTGATGTGCGACCTCCGCATGCCGCGCATGTCGGGGCTCGAGTTCATCGACCGCTACCAGGCGCAGGGGGGACGTGCGCTGGTGGTGGCGATGAGCGCCTACGGCGACGCCGACACGGCGATCGCCGCCATGCAGCGCGGGGCGTACGACTATCTCCAGAAGCCCTTCCGCGCCGAAGAGGCGATCCTCTGCGTGCGGAAGGCCGCCGAGCGAGAGAAGCTCCGCTCGCGCGTGGAGCGGCTCGAGGACGAGCTGAGCGAGATGCGCGGCGGCGGCGCCACCATCATCGGGCGCAGCGCCGCCATCCGCACCGCGCTCGACGTGGCGCGGAAGGTGGCCCGCCACCCGTCCACGGTGCTCATCACCGGCGAGAGCGGCACCGGCAAGGAGCTCGTGGCCCGCCTCATCCACCGCGCGAGCCCGCGCGCCGCGGAGCACTTCGTGGCCGTGAACTGCGGCGCCATCCCCGAGTCGCTGCTCGAGTCCGAGCTGTTCGGCCACGTGAAGGGCGCCTTCACCGGTGCCGCGGCGGACAAGCCGGGGCTGTTCGAGGAAGCGCACGGCGGCACGCTCTTCCTCGACGAGATCGGCGAGATGCCGATGGCGCTCCAGGTGAAGCTCCTCCGCGCGCTCCAGGAGGGGGAGGTGCGCCGCGTCGGCGCCACCGAGTCGCGCCGCGTCGACGTGCGCGTGGTCGCCGCCACCAACCGGGACCTCGCCGCCGACGTCGCCGCCGGCCGCTTCCGCGGCGACCTGTTCTACCGCGTGAACGTGGTGACCATCCGCCTCCCCTCGCTGCGCGAGCGGCGCGAGGACATCCCCGAGCTCGCGCACCACTTCCTGCGGCGCTACGACGAGCGGCTCGGGCTCGACGTGCAGGCCATCACCCCCGCCGCCATGCGCATGCTCGTCGAGCACTCGTGGCCGGGGAACGTGCGCGAGCTGGAGAACGTGATCGAGCGCGCGCTCGTGCTCGCGCCGGGGCGCTCGATCGAGGCCGAGCACCTCTCGGACCTCGTGCGCGCGAGCGCGGCGGCCGCCCCACCCGCGGAGCCGGACGACGATCTCTCCGTGAAGCGCCGCACCGAGCAGCTCGAGCGCACGCTCATCGAGCGCGCCCTCCAGCGCACGCGCGGGAACCGCACGCGCGCCGCCCGGCTCCTCGAGCTCTCGCACCGCGCCCTGCTCTACAAGATCCGCGATTACGGCCTGGGCGATTGACCGACACCGCGACCGGGTCGTCGCTACGCAACGAGTAGCGGAGATGCTACTCGTTGCGTACCGGCGACGCCGGGGCGTGCGCCGTAAGTCGTTGCGCGGCTTCGAATCCGCCGCTGGCACGCGGCTCGCCCCCGGGTCCCGCCGACCGAGAGGAGATCAATGAGATCCAACCGACGAGCGTTCACGATCATCGAGATTCTCATCGTCGTCATGATCGTGGGAATCCTGATGGCGATCAGCCTCCCGAAGCTGGGCACCACGCGGGTGCGCCTGGATGCGCGCGCCGCGCAGCGGCGCGTGGCGTCGGCGCTCGGCCAGGCGCGCGCGCTCGCCATCCAGAACGGCCGCTCCGCGCGCTTCGTCCTGGATGGCAACGTCATCAAGGTGGTCCTCGAGAAGAATGACGGTACCTGGCAGTCCATCGTGCAGCAGGACCTCTCCGCCACCGAGGGCGTGACCGTCGAATCCACCCGCGACACGCTGTCGTTCGATCCGCGCGGGCTCGCTCTCAGCAATGCGGGAGGCACCAGAATCGTGATCACGAAGGGGACGTACAGCGATTCCGTGTGCGTCCTTGGCCTCGGCAAGATCCTCAGCGACAAATGCTCACTCTCCCAGTAGCGCGCCGCCGGCGCCGTGCTCCCCGCGCTCGTCAGCGGGAGGGCTTCACGCTCGTCGAGCTGATGGTGGCGATCATCATCCTGGCCGTCGGAGTGCTCGGCCTGGCCAGCACCTCCACCGTCGTCTCGCGCCTCATGGGCGGAGCCAACCAGCAGACGATCGTGGCGAACGTCTCCGCCTCCCGCTTCGAGCGCCTGCGCAGCGTGCAGTGCTCGCAGATCAAGGCCGGCTCCTCCTACGTGCGCGGCGTCACCGAGCGCTGGGGGGTGCAGAAGCTCGACCTCGCCACCTGGAAGGTGGCCGACACCCTGTGGTGGACCGGCGCCGGCGGGCAGAGCCACCGGCAGTTCTTCGAGAGCTACGTCCGATGCTACTGAGCCTCCATCGGCGGCACGCCGCCCCACACCGCGCCGGCTTCACGCTCGTGGAGCTGATGCTCGTGATCGTGCTCCTCGGCATCGTGGCCGGAGGGATGCTGGCGGTCATCGCGCGGCAGCAGCGCTTCTACGGCGGTTCGGCGGGGATCATCGACACCCGCAGCGCCGTGCGCGAGGGGATCGGGGTGCTCCAGTCGGATCTCCGCTCCCTGGCCCCCGATTCGGGGGACATCTACGCGATGAGCTCCACATCCATCGACTTCCGGGCGGCCATCGGCTCGTCCGTGGTATGCTCGATCGACCCCACGGGCACCCTGGTCGTGGTGCCCCCGAAGGTGCTCTCGTCGCAGGTGAAGCTCACCTCGTGGGTCAGCGACCCGCAGTGGGGGGACACGCTGCTCTTCTTCGATCCGGGGACGAAGGTGGGGACCGCGGACAACAAGTGGCGAATCCGCGAGCTGCGCGCCGCGCCCACGCCGAATGCCACCTGTCCCACGTCGAGCGGATTCACGAAGACCAGCGCCGAACAGATCACCGGCTACACGCTGCAGCTTGGCACGGCGCTCCCTTCGACCGTGATTAGGGGGTCCGCCATCCGCGCCTTCCGCAAGGCGCACTACGGGCTGTACCAAGAGGGGGATGGCAATTGGTACCTCGGGTACTACGATTGCCTCGGTACGCGCAGCCCGGAGTGCAGCGCGCCGTCGCCGGTGGCCGGCCCGTACCTCGCGCCCGGCACCGCGCTGCCGGGACTCGCGTTCACGTACTATGACTCGACGGGCGCCACCACCGCCGATCCCACGAAGGTCCGGCGCATCGACATTGTGATGCGCGCGCGGAGCCAGGAACGGGTGAGCGCCGATGGCGGAGGGCGGAGGCGCTTCTTCGTGGATTCGCTGAGCACCACCGTCGCCGTGCGGAACTGATGCCGGCGCGCATGCCAGGAGACCGACACATGAACAGACTCTCGTCACGCCGGGATGGCTTCGCGCTCGCGGTCGCGCTCGCGGCGATCGTGATCATCGGCGGCCTGATCGCCGGCGTGTTCTACGCCTCCACGCAGGAGTACCGCATCGGGCGGAACACGATTCTCCAGACGCGCGCCCTCGCCGGCGCGGAGGACGGCCTCAACGCGGTGCTCGTGCGCAACGGCGCCGGGTGGCAGACGGCCTGGAACAACGCCTCGCCGGGATTCGTCGTCACCAAGGTCTATCACCCGAGCGACAGCACCAACGACACCGTGCGCGTGATGTCGCTGGGGAGCGGCAGCTTCCTCGTCACCTCCGAGGGGCGCGCCGGCAGGGTGGCGGGCGCGCAGGGGCACCGGCGCGTCGGTGCGCTCGTCACCCTGTGGGCACCGACGATCAACATGCGCGGCGCGCTCACCACCCGCGGCGCCACCAAGATCGGCGGCAGCTCGTTCATCGACGGGAACGACACCGCGACGGTGAACAACTGGAACTGCCCCCCTGGGGGCGCGGCGATGCCGGGGATCGCCGCGGCCGATCCCACGCAGATCACCACGTCCGGTTGCAACAGCCTCAACTGCATCGCCGGTAACCCGAAGATCCAGAAGGACTCCGCCGCCGCCGACACCAGCACGTACACCGTGTTCGGCGATCTCAAGTGGGCCGACCTCGTGGCGATGGCGAACAAGTATCCGCCCAGCTCCACGATGAACGGGATGAAGGCCTCGTTCACCAGCGGTGGCTGCAACATCGCGGACCAGTACAACTGGGGCGATCCGTACCGCACGGGTAGCGATACGTCCTGCGCGAGCTATTACCCGATCATCTATGCGAGCAGTGACCTGCAGCTCACGGGCGGCTACGGCCAGGGCATTCTTCTGGTGGAGGGAAACCTTCAGGTCTCCGGCGGCTTCGAGTTCTTCGGCCCAGTGATCGTGAGGGGAACGCTCAAGACCACCGGTACCGGCGGCCACTTCAACGGCGGCGTGATGGCCGAGAACGTGGACCTGGAGCAGAACACGGTGCTCGGCGACGCGGTGGTGCGATTCTCGTCGTGCACGGTGAACCGCGCCCTCCTCGGCACCGCATCGCCCACGCTGGTCAAGGGACGCTCCTGGACGGAGCTGTTCTAGCGCCCCTCTCCCTCGAAGGGAATCGATCCTCGAAGCGCGCTCCGGCTGATGCTCTCATCGGCCGGAGCGCGATCTTCATCTCGCCCCGTGCGCCGCCGCACGCGCTCGTCGCGGGGTGGAACCCTCGATCCCCTTCGCCATGCATCGCTCGCTCTCCCCCCGCCGGACCGGCTTCACCCTCATCGAGATCATCGTCACCATCACGCTGCTCGCGGTCGGCCTCGCCGCGCTCGTGAGCACATCGGCGGCCATCGCCCGCGTGCAGGGGGCGGGAGAGCGGCGCGAGCGCGCGGCGAATCTGGTGGATGCGCGCTTCGAGCGGCTGCGCGCTGCTCCGTGCGCGGCGTCGGTGGGCGCGGACAGCGACCATGCGGTCGTGGCGCGATGGACGGCGGCGGTGAGCGCCGGCACGCGCCGGCTCGACGATGACATCACCGTCCCCGACGGCCCGGCCGAGCGGCACGAACTGGTGCGGAGCGCCACCCCATGCTGATCCACCGAATCGAACGAGGGGCGGGGTTCACGCTGGTGGAGCTCCTGGTCGCGGTCACCCTCCTCGGGATCATCTCCGCCGCCATCCTCGGCGTCGCCTTGCGCCAGCAGCGCTTCCACCTGGCCACCATGGCGACCATCGAGGCGCGACGCGCGGCCCGCGATGGCGCGGACGTGCTCCGCGGCGACCTGCGCGCCATCGCTCCGGCCGCGGGGGACCTGTACGCCATCGGCACGAGCGACGTCGAATTGCGCGCCGCCGCCGGTACGTCGGTGGTGTGCGCCGTGGGTGACACGCGCGATGTCATCCACCTCCCGCCGCGCGCGGCCGCGAACGGCGTGCTCACCTCGTGGGTCGTTCCGCCGGCGCGCGGGGACACGGTGTTCGTTCGCGCGGCATCGCTTCGCCCCGATCAGGCGCGCTGGGACGCGCACGTGCTCACCGCCGATCCGGCGGGTGGTGGCTGCCCCACCGCCGGCGGCTTCGTCGCCACCCCCGCGGAGTCCGCATCCGCCATCGCGCTGCACATCGCCCCTCCGCTCGCGCCAAACATCTCCCCCGGCGCCGCGCTCCGAGTCGTGCGGCGCGTGCGCTACGAGCTGTATCGCGCCGGAGATGGGCAGTGGTACCTCGGCTACCAGGACTGCCTCCCCTCCCGCGCCACGCCGTGCGCCACGGTGCAGCCGGTGAGCGGTCCGTACGCCCCGGGCGGCGTTCGCTTCGGCTGGCGCGACTCGTCCGGCGCCGAGACGTCCGATCCAACGCGCGTGCGGCGCATCGATGTCGCGACCGTGGCGCGCTCCGGTGCCGCCATCCGCGCACGGGGGTTCGCCCCCCGCCCGGCTGCGGAATCGCTGTCCTTCACCATCACGCCGAGGAACTGACCGTGCGTGCGCCACGCTTCCGGCGAGGGAGCCGCCGGCCGGGGATCGCCCTCCTGATCGCGCTCGTCACCATGTCGCTCGTCGGCGCCCTGGCCGCAGGGCTCCTGCTCGCCGCCATGCGCGAGCGCCGCGACGGTGCCGACGCCATCCGCCGCGTGCGCGCGCTCGCCGCCGCGGAAAGTGGAGCAGCCGAACTGCTCGCCGAGGGCGCGTGGCCGGCCGCATGGCTCGCCACTCCCGCTCGCGGTGCGGTGGGCGTGCGCGAGTACCGCACCGGTGACGGCGCGCTGGACTCGGTGCGCGTTCTCCGCCTCTCGCTCTCCACTTTCCTCGTGGCTTCGCGCGGCATCGCGGGCGTCGGCGCATCGCAGGCGCGCCGCCGCATCGGCGTCCTGCTCGACCTCCGCGTCCCCGAGCTCGCGCCACGCGCGGCGCTCACGGCGGCCGAGGGCGTCGCCGTCGCCGCCGGCTCCGAGGTGAACGGCTCGAGCGTCGCTCCTCCGGGGTGGGAGTGCGCGTTCGATGATGCCGAGCCGTCCATCGCCGCCGTCGCCGTCTCCCCCACAGCCGCCGTGGACACCGTCGCGTGCGCTGCGTCCGGCTGCCTGCGCGGGGCGATCCCCATCATTCGCGATTCCGCCGTGGCCGATCCCGCCGGGTGGGCGCACCCGGGGGAGGTCGACCGCTCCGCGCTCCTCGCCGTCGCTCGACCGCTCCCCGCCGGCAGCACCATCGCCGATGCCGCGCCGTCACTGGATCACTCCGGCGCGTGCGACACCGCCGCTGTACGCAACCTCGGCGACCCGCGCCGCGCCCTCGGCACCGCCCCACCGTGCGGGGGATGGTTCCCCGTGCTGCACTCCCCCGGCGACCTCCACCTGTCCGGCGGTGCAGGGCAGGGCGTGCTCCTGGTGGATGGCGACCTCCATCTCGAGCGCGGCGCCTCGTTCGCGGGACTAGCGATCGTCCGCGGCGCCTTCCGCTCGTCAGGCAATGCCTCGTTCGACGGTGCGGTGATCGCGAGCACCGCCACCCTCGACCAGCGCTCGACCGTTCGCTACTCGCGCTGCGCCGTCACCTCCGCCCTCACCCGCATCGCCCACCCTGTACTCGCCAGGCGGTGGCGATGGATGGAGCTGTGGTAGCGGGACGCGGTGCGCGGGACGGGGTGCGCGGAGAGTGGAAATCGTGTTGCATGCGATTCCCGATTCCCGAGTCCCGATTCCGGATCCCCACCGCGCCCCGCACCCCGCGCCCCGCGCCCCACTATGTTACGGCCTTAATTACCGACCTCCCCTGTTACTTTGCCCGCCCCTGGTCGTGTCACTGGTAGCCGAGAACCGCCGGCGTCGCGCACGTGACGTTTCGTTCCACCCGCCAGGCGCGGCGCGCTGCTCTCGACGTCTCGTACGCACGTTTTCCCGTCAACTCACGGGCTATACCATGGCGCTCTTCGGTCGGAAGAAGACGACGGTCGGACTCGACATCGGGTCGGGCCTCATCAAGGTCGCAATCATCGATCACGGTCGGGGCGAGCCGGAGCTCACGAAAGTCGTCATCGCACCTCTGCTCGCCGATGCCATCGTCGAGGGCGAGATCATGGACCCCGGCATCGTCGCCGAGGCGGTGCGCGCCGCGATGGCCGCCGCGGGGATCAAGGGGAAGTCCGTCGTCACCGCCGTCGGCGGGCGCGATGTGATCATCAAGAAGATCCAGATCGATCGCGTCAAGGAGCAGCAGGCGCGGGAGCTGATCCGCTGGGAGGCCGAGCAGCACGTCCCCTTCGACATGGAGTCCGTCGAGCTCGACTTCCAGATCCTCGATCCCGATGACGAGGGGCTCGAGATGAGCGTGCTCCTCGTCGCCGCCAAGCGCGACCTGGTGGAAGGGAAGCTCCGTCTCCTCACCGACGCCGAGATCACGCCGGGGATCGTGGACGTCGACGCCTTCGCGCTGCACAACGCGTTCGAGGTGAACTACCCCGACGCGATGAGTGGCGTGGTGTGCCTGGTGAACATCGGGCACGAGGTCACGAACATCAACATCCTCGACGACGGCATCCCGCTCCTCACGCGCGACATCGCCGTGGGCACGCGCCGTTTCCGCGAGGACCTGCAGCGCGAGCGCGGGCTCACCGCGGACGAGGCGGACGCGCTGCTCCAGGGTTACGACCGCTCCCCGCACCTCCAGGGGATCACCGAGTCACGCGGCGAGGAGATCGCCATCGGCATCGAGCGCGCCGCGGCGTTCCTCGCCTCGTCGTCGCGCTCCACGAGCAAGCTGAAGGCGGCGTACACCTGCGGCGGCGGCTCGCGCGTGCCGGGGCTCAACGAGGCGCTCGCGGCGCGGCTGCGGCTGCACGTGGAGCAGGCCAACCCGCTGCAGCGCTTGCGCGTACGTGACGGTGCCTTCGATTCGCTCGTCATCGACGATGTCGCTCCACTCCTCATGCTCCCCATCGGGCTGGCGCTTCGCCAGGTCGCCTGATCCTCCGCCGAAGGCCACGTCATGATCGAAATCAATCTCCTTCCCGGCAGCGGGAAGAAGGCACGGAGCCGAGGCGCCGGCGTCGACATCGCCGCGATGGCCGCCGGCGTGGTGGCGCGAGTGAAGGATCCGCTCCTCATCGGCGCCGTGGCGTCGGTGATCGTCGCGGGGCTCGCCGTCGGCGGGATGTACGTCTACCAGCAGCGACAGACCTCGTCGCTCGACGACGCGCTCCAGAAGGCCACGCAGGACTCCATCGCCTACAGCGCGGTCATCATCGAGCGGCGCAAGGTGGAGGCGCAGCGCGACTCCGTGATGCGGCAGGTGAAGCTGATCCGCTCCTTCGACGACAAGCGCTTCGTCTGGCCGCACCTCATGGATGAGGTGAGCCGCGCGCTGCCGCCGTACACGTGGATCACCTCCATCGTGCAGACGAACACCGTCACCGCCGCCCAGCAGCCCGCCGCGCCGCCGCCCCCCGCCGCGGACAAGAAGAACGGTAAGGCGCCCCCGCCGCCTCCGCCGGACACCGTCAACATCCCGCTCGTCCAGTTCCGCATCGTCGGCAACACCGTGGACATTCAGGCGCTCACGCGCTTCATGAAGGTGCTCGAGGCTTCCCCCTTCATCCAGAACGTGCAGCTCGTGCGCTCCCAGATCGTGATCATCGAAGGGAAGGAGATCACCGAGTTCCAGCTCGATGCCTCCTACCAGCCCCCCGACTCGTCGGTGATCAAGCTCGTTCCCGTCTCCCTCTCGGTGAGGTAGCCATGGCCGGATTGCCGAAGGGGCAGCGCGAGCAGGGACTGCTCCTGACCTGCGTGGTCGCCCTCGCCGCCGTTGGGCTCTACTGGAACTTCGTCTACACGCCGCGCTCGGCGGACATCGACGCCAAGCGCGGGCACCTGGAGCAGCTCGCGACCCTCAATAGGAAGGCGAAGGCCGAGATGGCGAAGGGGAGCACCGACGAGATCCGACGCCAGCTCGCGCAGTACCAGGAGAACCTCTCGCTGATCCGCACCCTCGTCCCCGCCGGGAACGAGGTGCCGTCGCTCCTCGAGCAGGTCTCCACCGCCGCGCGCCGCGTGGGGCTCGACGTCGCGACCGTCGACCCGCAGCCGGTGCTGACGGGGGACAGCTACGACACCTATCGCTACGGCCTGTCCGTGGTCGGCGGCTATCACCAGCTCGCCGAGTTCTTCACCAACGTCGGCGCGCTCAGCCGCATCGTGCTCCCGGTGAACGTCACCCTGACGAGCTCCACCAACGCGAACGCGCAGAAGAATCACGGCGCCCCCGACCGGGCGGTGATCGAGGCGAAGTTCCAGATCCAGACGTTCGTCACGCACGATCACGCTGCGGACGACCGCGATCTCCCGCCCAACGGAAAGGGGGCGAAGTCATGACCACGCGGACACTCACCGCCGCCCTCGTGGCCGGCGCCCTCTCCGTCGCCGCCGGCTCGCTCTCCGCGCAGTCGGCGTTCACGCGGGCCAAGCGCGCCGCGGGGAACGCGGCGGCGGCCACGAACCGCCACATTCGCGCGGAGCAGGACGTGCCCGACGGACAGATGGCCGCCACCGCGGCTCCGTCCGGCGGCGCGGCGCACGCCCCGCGCGCGAGCGCGACGCCGGCGCGCTCCGGAGCGCCCGCGGGCGCGAAGGCCGGCGCGTCCGCCGCGAAGTCGTCCGCCGGCGCCGGGCCGACCGCGGCCCCCACGACGCCCGCCGGCGGGAAGACCGCTGCCCGCGCCGACACCGTCGTACGCTTCCCGGGGGGGCGCAACCCCGCGCGCGAAGGGGCGGCCACCAACGAGCTCACGCTCTCGCGCGAGTCGTTCACCTACTCGGCCGACGGCCGTCGCGATCCGTTCCTGTCGCTGCTCGACAACGGCGATCTCCGCCCGATGCTCAGCGACCTCCGGCTCGTGACCGTCGTCTACGACCCGAGCGGCCGCTCCGTGGCGGTCCTCCGCGACCTGACCACGAACGAGCAGTACCGCGTGAGGCCCGGGCAGACGCTGGGCCGGATGCGCGTCGCGCAGATCCGGCCGAAGTCCATCACGTTCACGCTGGAAGAATACGGATACAGCCGGCAGGAAGTGCTGGCCCTCAACGATTCCACTAGAGCGAGGTCGCAATGAGGCGGGTCTGTGCGCTGGTCGGAGTGATGGTCCTCGCGCTGGGTGCGCTGGGCACCATCGCCCACGCCGAGCCGGTCGAGGGACTCCGGGGCGGTGAGGTCAGAGGTCTCAGCGTCGTTCCCGCCGCGGGACGCGCCGAGGTCGTGATCGCCGTCGGCGGCGCCGTGGACATCCAGGACTTCTCGCTGGCGGGCCCCCCGCGGATCGTCATCGACATGAAGGGCGCCAAGCTCACCGCCGCGCCCCGCATGTACGATCACGTCACGCGGGGCGGCATCACCAACGTCCGCGTCGCGCAGTACCGCGAGAACGTCGTCCGCGTGGTGATCGACCTCGATGCCGATCACCAGTACACCGTCACGCGCGGTGACGGCGAGGTGCGGGTGAAGGTCGACGGCGACAGCCGCGCGTCGTTCGCCCCCTGGCGCACCGCGCAGGACGTCGCTGCCGCCTTCCAGGGAGCCGATGCCGGCGACGCCGTGACGGCCGACGACACCGAGCCGGCGACCGGCGACAGCCGGCCGCTCCGCCTCGACAGCAAGGAGAAGGCGCTGAAGACCTCCTCCTCGCAGGCGCGCATCACCGTCACCTATCAGGACGCCGACATCCGCGACGTGATCGCCGCCTTCGCCGTCTTCTCCGGGCGCACGATCGTCGTCGGCAAGGGGGTCAAGGGCTCCGTCTCCGCCGAGGTGCGCGATCAGCCCTGGGACGTCGCCCTCCGCGCGATCCTCCAGTCGCAGGGGCTCGCCGCGAAGGAGGACCAGGACGGCATCATCTCCGTCGACAGCTGGCAGAACATCGCCGCCCAGCAGGCCACCGAGCCGCTCACCACGCGGATCATCTCGGTGAACTACGCGCGCGCCTCGTCGCTGATCCCGACCATCAAGAGCCTCCTCTCCAAGGAGTGCCCGCTGGCCGGCCCCGACGGCACCCCCTCGTCCACCGGCTGCAAGGTCCGCGGCGACGTCACCTCCGACTCGGCCACCAATCGCCTCATCGTGACCGACGTCGCCTCGCGCCTCGACGACATCTCGAACTACGTGAAGGATCTCGACGTGCGCACCCCGCAGGTCGCGATCAAGGCCAAGATCATCCTGGTCAACCGCACCAACATCGAGGACATGGGCGTGAGCTACGACCTCGGTGACCGCGGGACCTTCTTCAACAAGCTCGTCCAGCGCCCCGATCCCTCCACCTTCAAGCCGGTGGACATCGACGGCGACGGGGTGCCCGATGGCGTGAGCGGCACGCCGTTCGACAGGAACACCCAGATGATCAACCTCGGCGGCAACTCGCTCGCCGCCGTGGCGAACGCCACCCAGCGCGTCACCAACCCCGCGCTCCAGCTCATCTTCTCCACGGCGCTCGGCAAGTTCGATCTCACGGCGTTCCTCGACGCGCTCCAGGAAGTGCGGCTCGCCGATGTGCAGGCCGAGCCGAGCATCGTCACGCTCGACAACCGCAAGGCCGAGTTGCTGAGCGGTGAGGAGACCCCGATCCGCATCGTCGACCTCGGGTCGCTCAGCCAGGGCG
The DNA here is from genome assembly GCA_035760785.1 of Gemmatimonadaceae bacterium. Lineage (GTDB taxonomy): Bacteria > Gemmatimonadota > Gemmatimonadetes > Gemmatimonadales > Gemmatimonadaceae > JADGGM01. The sequence continues at coordinate 45,565 of DASTSH010000091.1, forward strand.
GGACCCAGGCCACGGCGCCGCGCGCCACGGTGCAGTTCAAGGAGACCGGTATCATCCTCTCCGTGACGCCGCACATCACGAACAACCGCAAGATCCTCATGACGCTCCACTCCGAGCGGTCGCAGCTCCAGCCGGCCGCGTCGGACCTCGGCTACACCTTCCTGAAGCAGCGCGCCGACAACGAGCTCCTCGTGGGCGACGGCGAGACCGCCGTGATCGGCGGGCTCACCGTCACGCAGGTGCAGCAGGACAAGGTCGGCATCCCGCTCCTCGTGGATCTCCCGCTCGTCGGCAAGCTGTTCGGCGAGACGAAGACCCAGGAGGACAAGAGCGACCTCCTGATCCTCGTCACCCCTCACATCATCGACGACGGCGAGCGCATCGGCCCGCCGGGCGACGACCGCTGACCCGGAGACCGACACCATGCCGCTCTCCATCCCGCGCCTCGGGCGCACCCCGCGCGCGCCCCGCCGGTACGGTGGGGCCCGCGCCTCCCTCGTGCTCGCCGGTCTCGCGCTCGCCGCCGCCGTGGCGGCGTGCGCGGACAGCTCCGGCACCGACATCAACGGGGCCGATCAGACGCCGCCGACCGTCTCGGCGACGCAGAGCTCCGCGTCCGCCGACACGGCGCTCGCCTTCACGGTGACCGCCCACGACAACCTCGGCCTGCTCCAGGTGCACGCGCAGGTGACCGGCCCCGGCTTCGGCGGGAGCTACGACACCACCTTCCACAGCGCCGTCACCGACATCTCGGTGCCGTGGGAGATCGGCGTTCCCTCGAGCGTCCCGTCCGGGACGCAGGTCACCGTGGTCGTCTACGCGATGGACGGCGCGCGGAACACCTCCCGTCCGGACACCGTGATCCTCACCACGGGGAACTCCGGTTCCGCCGCGGTGCTGATCACCTCCCCCGTCTCCGGCGACACCGCGGTGGTCGGCTTCACGCTCGGCATCTCGCTCAGCGCGAAGACCCCCAACAAGGTGCGCGCCCTCGGCTACATCGCGAGCGGGGTGTTCGCCACGCCGCTGCGCGACTCCGTGTACTACAACTCGCCGCTCAAGGACTCCGTGGCGGTGGACACGGTGGTGAGCCTCGTCGGGGCCAGCACCGGGACGCTCACCCTCACGCCGTTCGTGATCGACTCCAACAAGGTGCTCTCCCTGGGGTCGCCGGTGAACCTGGTCGTGGTCAGCTCCGGCACCGTGTCGGGCACCAAGCCGCTGGTGGACTTCGATGTCACCAAGCGCGCCGAGGTGAACGACACCGTCCACGTGGAGGCGCGCGACCTCGCGGGGATCCGCTGGCTCGGCTACGAGGTGCGCAACCTGCCGAGCGATCCGGGCGCCTTTTTCGCCGCCGACTCCTTCCAGGTGAGCGGCAACAAGACGCCGGCCTCCCACACCTTCAACATGAAGCTGAACATCACCAGCTTCCCGAAGGATGTGGAGGTGCGCGCGTTCGCGACGAACACCAACGGCACGCGCAATTACGCGCTCCTCGCCGACAACACGACCATCCGCGGCGACACGGTGACCGTGGTCGCCGGCGTCACGCAGGGGCTCCCGAACGGCGGTGAGATCGCCGACGCGCTCTATCACGCGCCGACGAACCGGCTCTACCTCACGAACATCGAGCGGAACGAGCTCGAGGTGTTCGACCTCGCCGACTCCACGTTCAAGACGCCGATCATCACCGGCTCCCGGCCGTGGGGGATCGCCGCCCGTCCGCTCAACCGCGACGGCACGATGAGCGACACGCTCTTCGTCGCCAACTCGGGCGGGACGAACGTGAGCTACATCGACGTGCGGACCGGCACCGAGTTCTACCGGTACCCGCTCCCGAACATCATCGCGTACAGCGTCCACTCCGAGCTGTCCAACACCGGGCAGATCATCCAGGTGGCCACGCCGTACGACTTCTCCGACCGCCCGCAGTACCTCGCCGCCACCTGTCAGGGCCCGGCCACCGGCGTGGCGCCGTGCGGGGACGTGGTGCTCGTGTACACCACCACGCCCACGCCGGGGCAGTCCACGCCGTTCGACAAGGACAACGGCACCGTGCGGTGGGAGAACCTGACGCGCCACACCTCGCACTTCTTCTTCGAGCAGGCGATGGGGCAGAGCGCCGGGCGGGCCGATACGCTCGTCGTGGAGCGATTCGGCGCGCAGGGCGTGGGCGCCAGCGACTCGATCCTCGTCCCGTTCAAGCAGACGGACGGCACGAACTTCTTCTCCGTCGTGGTCCAGGTGCCGAAGCTCGGCTTCCGCGACACCACCTTCGCGCGCAACTCCGGCAACTTCCGCCGCGCGATCATCGGCGAGGGCGGGCCGGTGCTCGGGAGCCGCGCGCTCATGTACGACGTCACGCAGGGGCTCGACCCGAACTTCCCCGCTACCTCGTCGCCGCTCCCGCTGCCGGTGATCGACAACGGGATCTCGCGCCCCGGCGACGTGTCGGACATCATCGGCAACACCTTCGCCCGCGTGGGGAGCGTGGCGATCAACTTCGATGGCGAGCTCGCGGCGCTCCGTGGCGACTCCACGTACATCATCGACCGCACGCTCCGCCTCCAGGGGCTGCTGGAGACCTCCGGCAGCAACCCCGGCTTCGACTTCCACCCCGGCAACGCGGGGATCGGTCCGACGACTTCGCCGGCCGGCACGCGCGTCGGGTTCGCGGCCTCCAACCAGCCGCAGATCGAGGTCTACGACACGTGGACGTTCCGGCGCTGCCTGATCATCCCGACGCGCGACCCGATCATCGGCCCGATCAAGTCGGCGACGCGCGCCGGCAGCACCGACGTGATGCTCGTCGGCGCCACCGCGCGCGGCGTGGTGGTGGTGACCGTCACCGCGGCCCAGCTCACGAGCTGCCAGTAGCACCCGGATCCACCCGCTTCCCCGAGCCGCCCGGCGCCCCGCGCCGGGCGGCTCGTGCGTTGATCCCCTTTCCAAACCGGCTTCGGTGCACTTACATCCCTCCAGCCGCGGGATGCGGGGCGCGGGGCGCGGGACGCGGGACGCGGGACGCGGAACGCGGAAGTATCGACTGCGCCGCGTACGCGGCGCGTTCAATTGTCTCGCACCCCGCGCCCCGCACCCCGCGTCCCGCCCCCGATTCCCGAGTCCCTCGCGCTTCCCGCTTCCCGATTCCCGAGTCCCGATTCCCGAGTCCCGTGCCCCTCCGCTTCACCACCGCCGGCGAATCCCACGGCCCCGCGCTCGTCTCCATCCTCGAGGGGGTCCCCGCCGGGCTCCCCCTCACTGCCGATGACGTGAACGCCGAGCTCGCGCGGCGGCAGCAGGGGTACGGCCGCGGGCGCCGCATGCAGATCGAGAAGGACACGGCGGAGTTCCTCTCCGGCGTTCGCGCCGGCGAGACGCTCGGCTCCCCGATCGCGATGATGATCGTCAATCGCGACTGGAAGAACTGGCAGGAGATCATGGACCCCGCGCGGCGCGAGGAGGACCCCGCGCCGCGGCGCCGCGCCGTCACGCGCGTGCGCCCCGGCCACGCCGATCTCTCGGGGATGCTGAAGTACGACCGCACCGATGGCCGCGACATCCTGGAGCGCGCCTCAGCGCGCGAGACCACCGCGCGCGTGGCGGCCGGCGCGATCTGCCGCCGGCTGCTCCACCAGTTCGGCGTGACCATCGGCAGCCACGTCATCCACCTCGGCGGCATCGATGCGCGCCGCCCCGAGCCCATGCCCGAGGACATCGACGCGGCCGCCGACCGCTCGCCGCTGCGAACCCTCGACCCGGAGGCGGATGCGCGCATGATCGAGCGCATCGACGCGATCAAGCGGGAGGGGAACACCCTCGGCGGGATCTGCGAGGTCGTCTGCGCCGGGCTTCCCGTGGGGCTCGGCTCCCACGTGTCGTGGGATCGCAAGCTCGACGGGCGGCTCGCCGCGGCCATGATGTCGATCCCGGCCGTGAAGGGAGTGGAGATCGGGATCGGGTTCGAGGCCGCGCGCCGCACCGGCGCTGAGGCGCACGATGAGATCGACCCCGCGCCCGATCGCCCGCTCACCGGGAACGTACGCCGGCGGACCAACCGCGCCGGCGGGCTCGAGGGGGGGATCACCACCGGCGAGCCGGTCGTTCTCCACGTGGCGATGAAGCCGATCAGCACGCTCATGCGCCCGCTCGCCACCATCGACGCCGCCACCGGCGAGCCCGCTTCTGCGGTGGCCGAGCGAAGCGACGTGACCGCGGTGCCGGCGATGGGGGTGATCGCCGAGGCGATGGCCGCGTTCGTCCTCGCCCAGGCGTTCCTCGAGAAGTTCGGCGGAGATTCCCTCGCCGAGCTGCGCCGCAACTACGACTCCTACATCGCCCGAGTGGGCGCCCGGATTGGCCACGCGGGAGAGTGAAGGGAGCGGCGGCCACCGGGCACGCACGGCGGCCCCGGACACCCCCAACCTGATCCTCGTCGGCCTCCCCGGAGCGGGGAAGTCGGCCGCTGGTGCCATGCTGGCGAAACGACTGGCGCGTCCGTTCGTTGACTTCGACGTGGAGATCGAGCGACGCGCGGGCGCGACGGTGGCGGAGATCTTCCGGTCGCGCGGCGAGCGCGAGTTCCGCCGGATGGAGCTCGACCTCACCCGTGACCTCGCCTCGCGACAGGGGATGGTGCTCGCCCCCGGAGGCGGGTGGATCGTCACGCCGGGAGCGGTGGCACTATTGCGCCCACCGGGACGTATCATTTACCTCCGGGTATCGCCGGACGTCGCATTACTAAGGATGGGGAGCGCGCACCACGTACGCCCGCTCCTGCGAGCGCCTGACCCCCTGGCCGAGCTCCGGAGACTCCTCGCCGAGCGGGAGCCGGCGTACCTTCGGGCCGACCACGTACTAGACGTGGATGTGCTTGATCTACAAGGTGTTACGCTGGCGCTATCGCGCCTTGCCGAGGGTTGACGGGAGGGATAGTATTGGATGATACAGGTGGCAGAGTCGCCCCGAGGACGTCGTGTGAAGGCGTCCCCCGCCTTCGGCCCGAGATGGCTCCGGAGCGCGTTTTTCCGGTGCCGGTACGTGCCCCCGGCCGATTCATCATGTGGCGGGTCTTTCCGGCTGCCGCCGGAGGGTTGAGCATCCCATGACATTTCGCGTGCTGGGCCCCCATGAGCGGGGGAGGTTCGCTCCCGACGCTTGGGGGCATCTGATTTCGTTGAGTGGTTCCGGACTATTGAACGCCGCCGAGCTCGAGCACGTCATCGAGCGGGCCCTGAGCCAGATCGACGGGCGCATTGCCCTCGATGACCTCCGCGTCCTCATCGAGGGGGCGGGGTACATGGACGATGGGCTGAGCGGCGACAACGTGACGGTACACTGAGATCAATGGCATCCAAGAAGACAACGAAGCGCACCTCCAAGGGAGCGAAGAGCGCGCGCAAGACGGCGTCCTCCGCGGCCGTCGCCCCGAAGAAGGTGACCCGCGCGAGGAAGACTTCCTCCGACGGCGCCGGAACCGCTCGTCGCTCCACGTCGCGCCGCTCCACGCGAGCGGATGCGGGGCTCGTGGGGGGCGACATCGACGTGGGCGCGGTACGGGGGAAGTCGCTCGTCATCGTGGAGTCCCCCGCGAAGGCGAAGACCATCAGCAAGTACCTCGGTCCGGACTTCCGCGTGCGGGCCACGGTGGGGCACGTCCGCGATCTCCCCGAGAAAGGGCTGGGGATCGACATCGAGAAGGGCTTCCGCCCCACGTACGTCCCCGTCCCGGGGAAGGAGCGCACGCTCGCCGAGCTGAAGAGCGCGGCCAGGGTCGCGTCGCGCGTCTACCTCGCCACCGACCCTGACCGCGAGGGGGAGGCGATCGCCTGGCACGTCGCCGAGACGATCAAGCAGCGCGACGGCGCGCCGATCCAGCGCGTCATGTTCCACGAGATCACGCGCGACGCGGTGCAGCGCGCCATCGGCAACGCCACCTCCATCGATGAGAAGAAGGTGGAGGCGCAGCAGGCGCGCCGCATCCTCGATCGCCTGGTGGGCTACAAGGCGAGCCCCCTCCTCTGGAAGACGGTGAAGAAGGGGCTCTCGGCCGGCCGCGTCCAGACCGTCGCCCTCCGCCTCATCGTGGAGCGCGAGCGGGAGATCCGCGCGTTCGTGCCCGTGGAGTACTGGACGATCGAGGCGCTCCTCGAGAAGAACGGGCAGCGCTTCACCGCGCGTCTCCATCAGGTGGACGGCAGGAAGCCCGAGATCTCCAACGAGGCGCAGGCGTCCGCCATCCTCGCCGATGTGCGCGGCCGCGAGACCTTCCCGGTCACCGATGTCCGCAAGCGCGAGCGGCGCAAGAACCCGTCCGCCCCCTTCACCACCTCCACCATGCAGCAGGAGGCGGCGAAGAAGCTCGGCTTCGGGTCCAAGAAGACCATGCGCGTGGCGCAGGATCTCTACGAGGGGATCGACATCGGCCCCGAGGGCGCGGTCGGGCTCATCACGTACATGCGCACCGACTCCACCCGCATCGCGGAGAGCGCCGCGCTCCAGGCGCGCGACTATCTGCGCGGGCTGTTCGGCGAGAGCTTCCTCGCGGCCGGGCCGCAGCTCTACGGCAAGGCGCAGCAGGCCAACGCGCAGGACGCGCACGAGGCCGTGCGCCCCACCGATCCGTCGCGCCGCCCGGAGCACATCAAGAAGTTCCTCTCGAGCGACCAGTTCAAGCTCTACGAGCTGATCTGGAAGCGCTTCATGTCGTCGCAGATGGCGCCCGCGGTCTTCGACACCACCACGGTGGACTTCGACCTCGGCCGCTATCTCTTCCGGTCTACCGGGAGCGTGGTGAAGTTCGAGGGCTTCCTCGTGCTCTATCGCGAGGCGCACGAAGAAGGGGACGGACGCGCGCTCGAGGACGAGCAGGCGCTCCCGGTGCTCGAGGTGCGCGAGAACGTGCCCGTGCGCGAGATCGTGCCGCACCAGCACTTCACCGAGCCGCCGCCGCGCTTCTCCGAGGCGAGTCTCGTGAAGGAGCTCGAGCGGCTCGGCATCGGGCGGCCGTCCACCTATGCCTCGATCATCTCCGTGCTGGCGGACCGCCGCTACGTCACGCTCGAGCAGCGGCGCTTCACCCCCACGCCGCTCGGCGAGACGGTGGAGAAGATCATGGTCCACCAGTTCCCCTCGATCTTCAACGTCGAGTTCACCTCGAGCATGGAGGGGGAGCTGGACAAGATCGAGGAGGGGGCGCTCAGCTCGCGCCGGGTGCTCGAGGAGTTCTACGGTCCCTTCTCCGACTCGCTCGACCGCGCCAACATCGAGGACCTCATCGGCCGGGCGCACGACCTGTCGATGCTCGAGTCCGAGCGCTGCCCCAAGGACGGCGGCCGGCTCCACCCCCGTGGCGGGATCTTCGGGCCGTATCTGGCGTGCGAGAACCGCCCGGCGTGCGACTTCACCAAGCCGCTCGGCCGCGACAAGAAGCCGGCGGTGATGACCGACGAGATCTGTCACGAGTGCGGCGCGCGGATGGTGATCCGCCACGGACGCACCGGCGAGTTCCTCGGCTGTAGCCGCTTCCCGAAGTGCCGCGGCACGCGCGCCCTCCCCACGGGGGTGAAGTGCCCGAAGGATGGCGGCGACATCATCCAGCTCCGGTCGAAGAAGCGCGGGCGTCCGTTCTACGGGTGCGCGAACCACCCCAACTGCGACTTCATCGCCTGGAACAAGCCCGTGCTCGAGCAGTGCCCCGAGTGCGGCTTCATGGGCGCCGAGTCGAAGTCCACCAAGGCGCGGGGCGAGTACCGCAAGTGCATGAAGTGCGGCAACGAGTGGGACGTCGTGACGGAGACCGCGGTCGCCTCCTGAGAGGCGCCGCGGCTTCACACTCGCACTGACCGATGATCACGATCGTTGGTGGAGGGCTGGCCGGCTCCGAGGCCGCCTGGCAGCTCGCGGAGCGCGGACACGACGTCGTCCTCCACGAGATGCGTCCGGTGGTCGGCACCGCCGCGCACAAGACCGACCGGCTCGCGGAGCTCGTCTGCTCGAACACCTTCAAGAGCACCGAGCTCTCGAACGCGCACGGCCTGCTCAAGGCGGAGATGCGCGTGCTCGGCTCGCTCATCCTGTGGGCGGCGGACCGTGCGCGCGTCCCGGGGGGCACCGCGCTCGCCGTGGACCGCGACATCTTCTCCGCCGCCGTGAGCGAGCGCATCGCCTCCCACCCGCGCATCCGCGTCGAGCGCGAGGAGGTGGCGTCGCTCCCGTCCCCCGCGATCATCGCCACCGGGCCGCTCACTTCCGACCGCCTCGCCGCCGCCATCCGCGAGCGCCTCGGCGTCTCATCGCTCGCCTTCTACGACGCCATCGCGCCGGTGATCGCGCGCGAGTCGATCGACGACTCCATCGTGTTCCGCGCCTCGCGTTATGGAAAGGAGACGATGGAGGGGGAAGGGGAGGAGGGGGCGTACCTCAACTGCCCGCTCGGCCGCGAGCAGTACGAGGCGTTCGTCGACGCGCTCATCGCCGCGGACCAGTTCCACGGGCACGAGTTCGACGAGGCGCCGTACTTCGAGGGGTGCATGCCCGTGGAGGAGATGGCGCGGCGCGGGCGCGACACGCTCCGCTTCGGACCGCTCAAGCCCGTGGGGCTGCGCGATCCGCGCACGGGGCGAGAGGCGTGGGCGGTGGTGCAGCTCCGGCAGGAGGATCGCGCGGGACGCATGTGGAACCTGGTCGGGTTCCAGACCCGCCTCCGCATCCCGGAGCAGCAGCGCGTCTTCAGGATGCTCCCTGGTCTCGCCGACGCCGAGTTCCTGCGCTACGGATCCATCCACCGCAACTCGTACCTCAACACCCCGGCGGCGCTCACCCCGCACCTGTCGCTGCGCGACGACCCCCGCGTGCTCTTCGCCGGGCAGATCACCGGGGTGGAAGGATACACCGAGAGCAGCGCCACCGGGCTGCTGGCGGGGATCAATCTCGCCCGCATGCTCGACGGCCTCGATCCGGTGATCCCGCCGCCCACCACGATGCTCGGCGCGCTGTACCGCTATCTGCGCGAG
>DASTSH010000092.1:0-13480 GCA_035760785.1 Gemmatimonadaceae bacterium
GGAGCACGAACAGCAGCGCCGCGGCGAGCAGCCAGGGCACGAGCGGCGTGGCCACGATCTCCGGCGCGCGGATGGCGTCGTGCGACGCGAGCGCCCCGTCGCCGGCGAGCGCGCGCAGCGTGGTGCTGTCCGCGCCGAGCCCGCCGGAGACGACCTCGCATGGCGCCACGAGCGCGCGCACGAAGCGGGCGAAAGCGGGGCGGAGCACCAGGTCGCCGCGCGTGGGCACGGGGATGGCCACATCACGGATGCATCCTTCACCGACGCCGCGCTCCACCGCCGCCGGCACACCGTCCACCCAGCGCGCTGCGACGCGCGTCGCGTGCACGGTGCTGTCGAGCATCCACCGCCGCTCGAGCGGGAACACCAGCGCAGCCTCGCCGGCGACGACGGCGGACGCCGTGTCGACCCTGGCGCGCGCCACCCAGCCCGGGGGCGCGCCGGTGGCGGGCCAGCGGACGAGCGTGTGCCGTCCGCTCGCGGCCCATGTGCTGTCGGCCGCCGTGACGGTGCCGCGCGCGACGCGCACGGTGGAGTCGCCGCGCGGAATGCCGTTCACCGACGCCGCGAGCGCGATGGGGTCGTCCGCGCCGGCGCGCACGGCGATCCCCGCCGGCGGCGCGAGCGAATCGGAGGCGGCCGGCACGCGCACCAGTCGCACGCGCCCGGGCCAGAGCGCGCGGATCGCCTGCGTGGAGCCGTCCATCTCGCCCGCCCGCAGCGGGGAGACGATCGCCAGCTCGATCGAGTCGGCGGCGTCGCGGATCTTGGAGGCGGTGCGGAGCGCGGCGATGAGCGCGGGCGACAGCCGCCCCTCTCGCGCCGTGCGCGCGAGATGCGCCGCCGAGTCGGCCGCGCCGCGCTGCACCACACGCGCCGCGGAGTCGAACACCACCAGCACGTCCCCTTCCTTCAGGAGGGAGCGCGCGCTGTCGCGCACCGCGTCGATGCTCCCCACGGCGCGCGACACGTCGGCGAGCACCACGTGCGCCAGCGGGCGCCGGTGTGGCACGATCACCGGGCGCGCGAGCGCGGCGCCAATGAGCAGGATCGCCAGCACGCGCACGAGCAGGAGCAACAGGTCTTCGGGGAGCGGCGCCACCGTGGTCACCCGCACCTGGCTGGTGGGGATGAAGCGGACGGTGGGGAGCGGGCTCGACGTCGGCTGTCGCGTGACGATGAAGTGCAGCGCCACGGCGCCCGCGGCCACGCCGAGCGCTACATAGAAGAAGATCGGCGCGAGGAAGGTCATCGCGACACTCGCGCGAGCTCGGAGGGTGTGGTGAGGCGGCGGATCGTCTGCCGCATCGGCTCCTGGCCGGGGACGACCATCGTGTACACCGCGCCGGCGCGCCGCCAGTCGCGCGCGAGCTGCTCGCGCCAGGCGCCGAAGCGGCGCAGGTACGCCGCGCGCGCGGGAGGAGACATCGGGCGGCGCACCTCGGGCTGCTCGGGGTCGGCCAGGAGGAGCTTCTTCGGGTCGGGATCGAGCTCTCCCTGGGCGACCACATGTACCGCGTACACCTCGTTCCCCGCGGCCACGAAGGCGCGCGTGGCGGAGAGGAGCGCGTCGGCGTCGCCCAGGAAGTCCGTGACGATCACCAGGCGCCGGCAGCGTCGCATCGCCTCGCGCAGCGCGGGGAGGAGCGGCTGCGCGCCCGAGGGAGCGACATCCACGGCATGCATCATCTCCTCGAGCACCGTGCGCCGCGTGCGCGGCTCCACCACGCGCCGCCCGTCCACGTGCGACACCAGCATCCCCACCGGGTCGCCGCTGTGGCGCGCGACGGCCGCGAGGCCGATCCCGATGCGCCGCGCGTGCTCCCACTTGTCGTTCCCCGGCGCGGGGAACGCCATCGACGCGCTCGCGTCGAGGAGGAGCATCGTCGGCTGGATCGCGCGCTCCTGCGAGAGGCGGATGTACACGCGCTCGGTGCGCGCGACGAGCTTCCAGTCGATGCGCTTCGGCTCGTCTCCCTGCCGGTAAGCGCGGTGCTCGACGAACTCCGCCGTCGTGCCGCGCACGCGCGAGACGTGCGGGCCGGGTACGGCGCTCCGCACGCGGCGGAGCGCCGGCCACCCGATCCCGCGCACGGCGTCGAGAACGGGTGCGAACGTAGCGAGGGACATCCGGCCGCCAGCTACAGCCCGAGCTTGCTCGACGGTGCCGGCACGTGCTCCAGCAACTGCTTGATCACCTGCTCCGTGGTCACCCCCTCCGCCTCGGCGGCGAAGTTGACGAGCACGCGGTGGCGGAGCACCGGGAGCGCGACGCGACGGATGTCTTCCGGGGAGACGGCGTGCCGCCCCTGGAGCAGCGCGTGCGCCTTGGCACCGAGGATCAGCGCCTGTCCCGCGCGCGGCCCCGCGCCCCAACGAACGAACTGCTTGACGATGCCGGGAGGCGTCGCGCCGTCGGGACGCGTGGCGCGAGCGATCGACGCCGCGTAGCGCAGCGCCGGCTCCGAGGCCGGGAGCTCGCGCACCGCGTGCTGGATCGCGAGCGTCTCCTCGCCGTCGAGCACCGGGCGGAGCTCGGTGTTGTCGATCGCCGTCGTGGCGCGCAGGATCCCCACCTCTTCCTCCTCGGTGGGGTAGCCGATCCAGATGTTGAACAGGAAGCGGTCGAGCTGCGCCTCGGGGAGCGGATAGGTGCCTTCCTGCTCGATCGGGTTCTGCGTGGCGAGCACGAAGAACGGCTTCGGGAGCACCATCGTCTCGCCGGCCGCCGTGACGTGTCGCTCCTGCATCGCCTCGAGCAGCGCCGCCTGCGTGCGGGGCGGCGTGCGGTTGATCTCGTCGGCGAGGACGATGTTGGCGAAGATCGGCCCGCGCACGAAGCGGAAGCGCCGCGCTCCCGTGGCCGTGTCCTCTTCCAGGATCTCCGTCCCCGTGATGTCCGAGGGGACGAGGTCCGGCGTGAACTGGATGCGGCGGAACTCCAACTGCATCGCCTCGGCGATCGAGCGGATCATGAGCGTCTTCGCCAGCCCCGGCACGCCGACGAGCAGCGCGTGCCCGCCGGCGAGCATCGCCATGAGCACTTCCTCGAGCACCTCCGTCTGGCCGACGATGCGCTTGCCAACCTCGGCGCGAAGGCGGGCGGCGGCCTGGAGCAGCTCATCGCGCGAGCGGGCGCGCGCTCCGGCGCGCGTCGCGTCGGCCGGCGGCGTCTTCGTGTTCTGCATGATCAGCGACGGCGCGTGATGACGATGACGCTCCCCTTGATGTCGCTCCCCCACCGCCGGATCGCTTCGTCGTTCGGGAGATACTGCATCTCGGCGACGTCCACCGAGGGGATGTCGCGCAGCTTGGAGGCGTCGCCGATGTTCTGCTCATCCATGTACACCACCACGTCGCCCCCCGTCACCGCATCACGGCGCAGCCACGGACGGCGCAGGCGGTCGACGAGATCGTACGCCGTGGGGAGGTTCGCGGCGGTGATCTCCTCCTGGGTGAGGCGATTCTGGTCGGCCTTGGCGGTCGACTTGCTCTTGGTCTTGCTCGCGCTCGGCGCGGGCGCAGCCGCACTGCTGGTGGCGGACTTGCTGCCGGTGGCGCAGGCGGCGAGCAGCGACGAGAGAGCGGCGAGAACGATCCGGGAACGGCGCAAGGGAGCCTCGGGGAAGGAACGCGGGTGGGTACCAGCAATGGCACCGGGCCCCGGAGGGCCCGGTCGAGTCTACAGAAATGACACTCGGGGCCGAGAAAACCCCTACCGCATGGCGGAACCGACGCTCGTATCGTGCGGCATCGCCGTCAGGTGGATGAACACGTCCGCCGGTAGGTACCGCCGGGCCGCCTCGCGCAGCTCCCCCGGGGTCAGCGGCGCCGGGTCGTACGAGCGTGGGATGCTGTCGAGCGGGATCCCGAGGCGGTGGTAGAGGCCGATCGCCTCGAGCCAGTAGTGATCATCCTGGAGCGCGGTCTCGAGCTGGCGCCGCCGGATCGTGGCCGCGCGCGCCAGCTCGTCGGTCGTCGCCCCGTTCGCGCGCAGCGAGTCGAGGATGTGCTGCACCTCGTGGAAGAGCGGCCGCATCCGCTCCGGCGCGGAGTCGAATTCGAGGAGCACCCGGTAGTGCTCGGACGAGGTGGTGTCGTCGGGAAGCTCGTACGTGCGAGCGATCACCGCCGGGCTGTACGTCCCGCCCAGCTCCTCGCGCAGGCGGATGCGCACGCGATCCTGTAACACCGTGGTGAGCGCCCCGATCGCCCGCCGGGCGCCCAGGTAGCGCGCGGGATCGTTCGGGAGCACCCCGTCGAAGACGAGCACCGTCTGCGCCTTCGGCAGCTCCAGCACTCGCGATGTGCGCTCGATCTGCCCCCGGAAGGGCACGACGTCGAGCGGCTTCGGCTGCTCGTGCGCCCCGGTGGAGGGGAGGCTCGCGAGATAGCGCTCGACGAGCGGGCGCACCTGCGCCGGCGTGACGGCGCCCACGAGGGTGAAGGTGAAGTCGGCGGCGTTGCCGAAGCGATTGCGGTAGACCGCCATCGCGTCGTTCACGCTCACGAGCTCCGCGAGCTGCGTCGACACCGGAAGCAGCCGCGACTCGCCGCGGGCCAAGATCTGGTCGAGCTGATCGTCGAAGGAGAACCCCGTGCCGCGCCACTTGGCGAGGCTCGCCCAACTGTGCACCGCCGCCGTGTCGAGCTTCGGCGCGGTGAACTGAAGATAGAGCGTCTGGAAGAGCGTCTCCAACGACTTCGGCGAGCCGTCCAGATCGATCGCCTCGTCGGCGAAGCCGATGTGGACGGCGAGATGCCGGACGCCGGTCGTCGCGAACTGGTCCTGCATCGCGTCGTGGTCGCGCGAGCCCAGCCCCGCGGCGTCGGTCATCATCTTCGCGACCATGCGACCGGGGGTGAAGAAGAGCGAGTCGGGGGTGACGCTGAAGCCCCCGGGGCTCCACGCGCGCATCAGGAGCTGGTCGGGGTCGTTCGACGACGGCTTCACGATCACCCGGGCACCGTTGGAGAGCGTCCATTCGGTGATCCCGGCCACCGTGTCGCGCCGCTCGCTCGTGATCTTCCCCGGCGTGGGGGGATGGTCGAGCAACGGACTCTCGGCGTAGCCGCGCATGCTGTCCGGCGCCACGGGTGTGCGCGCGATGGAGTCGAGGAGCGCGCGGAGCTCCGAGCGCGTGGGCGCGCGCACGTGCGAGTAGAGCGGGAGCTGAACGAAGACCTTCTCCCCCGAACGTGTCCCCCAGAGCCGTCGCGCCGACTGCGCGAGCACCGCGGAGGTGAGCGTCGGCAGGATCTTCCGCGCGAGCGCCAGCTCCTGCTCTGGACTCAGCAGCGGCCCCTCGCCCTGGAGGTAGTGCGCCACATACGCGTCGGCGTAGCTCCGCGATGGGCGCGCCAGCTCGCTCGCCGATGCGCTCTCGAGGCTCCGGAGCAGCTCCTCCTTCTCGTGCGCGAGCACGCTCTCCCCCGGACCGTGCTGCTCGAGACGCGCGATCTCCGTGAGCACGGCGCCGAGCCCGCGCGTCAGGCTGTCCGGCCAGGCGATGAGACTGAAGCCCGCGACGTCGATCGGGCGCACCACTCGCCCATTCTCCACATCCGCCGTGATGAACGGACGCGAGGGGCGCTCCCGGATCGCGAGCAGGCGTCGCTGGAGATCCTGTTGGAGCAGGTAGTCCACCAATTGCTGCCGGTAGCGCGCCGCCACCGCCGACGGCTCGGGGAGCACCGGCCAGAGCACCTCGACCTTCGGCGACACCTTCCCCGCGTAGACGTCGATCTCCGGCGCGGTGCGCGCGGTCACCACCGGCTGGCGGCGCGGACGCGGATGCGTCGCCGCGGGGATCTTCCCGAAGCGCTGTACGATCTCCTTCTGCATCGCGGCCGCGTCGAAGTCGCCGACGACCACCACCGCCATGAGATCCGGCCGGTACCAGTCGTGATAGAACCGCTCGATCGGCCCCGGCTCCGCGGTCTCGATCAGCGTCGTGTCGCCGATCGGCTTGCGCAGCGGATAGCGCGAGTCGCCGAACCAGAGGGAGTCGTAGTGCGCCGCGATCGTCTGGCTCGCCGTGTCCGCGAGGCGCATCCGCCACTCGCCCATCACGACGCCGCGCTCGGCCACCACCTCGCTCGAGTCGATCGTGATCCCGCCCGAGGCCCAGTCCTGGAGCACGTCGAGCCCCTTCTCGACGATCGCCCGATCGTCGGTCGGAAGGGTGAGCATGTACACCGTCTCGTCCTGCGTGGTGTACGCGTTCAGGTCCGCCCCGAAGCGCATCCCGCTCGTCTCGATGAAGTCCACGAGCGTGTTCTTCGGGAAGCGCCGCGTCCCGTTGAACGCCATGTGCTCGAGAAAGTGCGCGAAGCCGCGCTGGTCCTTGTCCTCGAGCACCGAGCCGGCGTTCACCGCGAGGCGGAACTCCACGCGGTGCGCGGGCGTCCGGTTCACGCGCAGATAGTAGCGCATCCCATTGGGGAGCGTCCCCACCGTGAGCGCGGGGTCCTGCAGCGTCTGCGTGTGCGCGATCCCGGGGAAGAGGAGCGCGCAGAAAGCGATTGTAGCGGCGAGAGCGGAGCGGAGATGGCGCACGTCGGGCCTCGAGCGTGGGAAGCGGCGGAACGGGTCGGACGCGCACTGCTCGTTTCCTGCCGAGCGGCGCGCCCCTGCCAGAGGACAACTCAGGCGGGGGAGACCCCTCCCCGACAGTTCGGTACGTACCGCGTGTCGATGGTTAGGCAGCTCTTCGCACCCTCGCGCACTCATCCGTGGCAATGGCGGCGAGAGCAGGCGACTTCCATGACCGCGCTTGCGCATATCGCAAATATGCTATATTCTGGAAGAGCCTTCATGCCCCCGTGCGAGGTTCGCATCTACCAGAACGATGAGGACGACGTCCCCTTCGTCACGTGGTTGGAATCCCTGACGAGGCCGAGCAAGAAGCAGAACCTGAGAGCGGCGGCGGCCGTACGCGCGTGCGTGGAGAAGCTCGGTGCACACGGGCATGCGTTGCGGCGTCCGTCAGCGGACTATCTCGAGCGCGAGATCTACGCGAACCCGAATTGGCACAGCCATCACCCGCTCCGCACGACGCGGGAGCGAATGCGAGGCATCCGATGACCCGCACCCCCGGCCGCAAGCGGCCCACCAACGCTGGCCTGGTCGCCATCGACGATGTGTTCGGCGATGTGCCCGGCTGGAGCGAGGCCGTTCAGCAGGCGCGCGTCGGCAACGACGTCGCGCACGCCATTCACGATCTCCGCAAGCGGCACGGTCTCACCCAGCAGCAGCTCGCGGCCCGGGTCGGCACCACGCAGTCGGTGATCGCTCGGCTCGAGGACGCCGGCTACGAGGGGCACTCCCTGCGGATGCTCGAGCGCATCGCCGCCGCGGTGGGCAGCCGGCTGCACATCGCGTTCATCGATGGTCCGTCTTCAGGCTCCGGCGCGGCGCGGTCGGCAGCCCTCGCGCGAGTCGGCGAGCGGGGCCGGGGGTACCCCACCCGGAAGGCCGGGGCGGTGCCGAAGCGTCGGCGATCGGGTTCGTGAGCCTCGCCATAGGGGAACCCACGCCGCCGCATGTCTTCATCTGAGGTGGCCTCTCGCCACTCTCCCCGCTCCTTCCCCGCTCCCCCACCGCCAACGCGCGGAGCTCCCCCGATGGGTTTCGGCAATCTCGGATTCGGCGAGATCCTCATCATCGCCGTCGTCGTCCTCCTCCTCTTCGGCGCCCGGCGCATTCCCGAGGTGCTCGGGTCGATGGGAAAAGGGATCAACGAGTTCAAGCGCGGCCTGCGCGACGTACCCTCGCCCGCCGCGGAGCTGCCGCCGCGCAAGCGTGACGACCGCGAGCCGGTGACGACGCAGGGACGCGGGGAGCCGCTCCGACTCGGCTAGCGTCGCTGGCGCGAAAGCTCCCGCGGGAGCGTGGCCGGAGCGGCACGGCCACGCTCCCACCGCTCACTCGGTGATCTCGCGGATCACGCGGCACGGGTTCCCCGCCGCGAACACACCCTCCGGCACGTCTCGCGTGACGACGCTGCCCGCGCCTATGACGGCGCGCGACCCGATCCGCACGCCCGCGAGAATGAGCGCCCCGCCGCCCACCCACACGTCGGATCCGATCTCGATCGGCTCGCCGTACTCCCGGCGCCGCCGCAGCTCGGCGTTCATCGGGTGGAGGGGGGTGAGGATCTGCACCCCCGGCCCGAAGAGCGAGTAGTCCCCGATCCGCACGGGGCAGACATCGAGCACGACGCAGTTGAAGTTGAAGAACACCCGCTCGCCGAGCTCGATGTTCGTCCCGTAGTCGCAGAAGAAGGGCGGCTGCATGCAGACCGTGTCCCCACCCCGGCCGAAGAGCGCGCTGACGATGGCCCGGCGCGCCTCCGTCTCGCTCTCACTCGTGGCGTTCAGCGCCTGGCACAGGTCGCGGGCGCGCTCGCGAGCGGCGATGAGCTCGGGGTCGAGCGGGTCGTACAGGTGGCCCGCCAGCATCTTCTCGTGTTCGGACGGCATGCACGGCTCCGGGAAGGGGTTCGGACCGGCAGGCGCAACTTTGACGCCCGCGCCGACAGCCCCGCCTTCTCCGGCACCGGAACGGGTGGAGCGACGCCCCGTTCCCCCTCCCGCTCACTTCCGCTTCATCCTCCGCAGCCGATCCAGCCCCTCCAGCATTCCGCGCGGCAGCCGTTTCTTCTGCGCCTCGGTCAGCTCCCCGACCGCCTGCGCGAGCGCGTCCGCCATGTGGAAGGACATCTCCCTCGAGTACTTCGCGATCCGGTTCGTGAGGTCGCGGTCGCTGAGGTGCTTCTGGTGCTTCACGATCCACTCCGCCAGCGGCCGGAGCGTGGTGTCGTTGCGCGCCCGCAGCTCCACGCGGATCCGCTCCATCCCCTGCACCTGCTGCTCGGTGAGCAGCAGCGAGTCGCGCAGGCCGAGGAGCATGGCCACCGGATCCATCGTGAGCCGCTGCAGCCGCTCGCTCACCGCGGAGAGATCCTCCGGCGCCCGCCCCTCCTCGCTCACGAGCCCGAGCCCGCGCGCCATCTCGTCGCGCGGCGGCCCGCCGATCTGGAGCTTGGCGCCGATCACCACCTGAAAGGGCTGCACGTACGTCGCGCCGCGCGTGGCGCTCCGGCCGCCGTAGCCGAAGTTCTGGTTCACGCGATAATGGAAAGCGCGCGTGTCGGGATCGAAGCCGTCCACGTAGAGCAGCGTCGGGTCGAGCGGATAGTTGCCGAACGCCCAGCCGAGCGACGTGTTGCTCAGCCCCGCCAGCCGCAGCAGCGCGCCCATCGCGTTCTGCGCGGTGACGGTGAGCTGGAGGTGATCGCCCAACCACACGTCGCGCCCCATGAACGGGAGCGACGGCAGCTCGATCTGCACGTTCGGCTGGATGAGCCATCCGGTGCGACAACTGTTCGCCCCCGCGATCGTCCCCACCTGCCGGCGCAGACACGACCGCACGGCCGGCGGCGCGCTCCCGAGGAGCGTCTGCATCTGCGCCGCCATCGCGCTGTCGGCGGTCGCCGCGGGATCGAACACGAACGCGCGGTCGTTCGACATCCCGTCGCCGTTCACGTCCCCCGACACCATGGGCGTGTACGAGAGTCCGGAGGAGATCCGCGTCTGGAGCGAGATCCCACCCCAGCGCCCCGCGTAGAGGTTCGCCGTGATGTCGAGCTGGTCGCGCGGCTGCCCGTTCGTCGCCCACTCGAGGAGGAACGGGTTCCCCGCGGTGGATCCGTCGAAGCCGCGCTGCAGCGTGCGCGTGCTCGTGTGCGTGTACTGGAGGTTGTAGCTGATGCGCCCGAACAATGGCTCGGGCGGAGCGAGGGAGATCCCGAACTGCGACGAGTACGTGCGCAGGTCGCTCCGTGTCTCGCGCACGGCGGAGAAGCGATCGCTCACGCGCGAGGCGCCGGGCGCCACCACGCCGGTCCCCGGCACGATGGCGTCGGGCGACGCGTACACGGGACGATCGTCCTCGGCGGGGAGGGTGAACGCCGGCGTGTCGCGCAGGTTCAGGTCCATGCTCCCCTCCACGTGCACCTCGCGCGAGAGCTGCGCCTGCGCCGACACGCCCCACCCCTTCACCCTGAGCCCGCCGATCGCGAGGTTGCCGCGCCAGCTCGTGGGCGCGCGGTACGCGGGATCGAACAGCATCACGCTCGGCCGGTCGCTCGAGAACTCCACCGGCGCGCTCCCATCGAGGCACGCGCTGGGGACGGCGCCGCTGTCGCTGGCGTAGCGCGTCCAGTCGGGCACCGGCGTGGCGTCGCCGGCGCAGGTGAGCTGGCGCACGGCATCGGGGAGACCGGTGGCGTCCACGAGCGAGGCGATGCGCGATGGCGGGATCACGCCGTGGAACGCCCCGATGCCGCCGTCGATGCGCAGGTCGCGCCACCAGTCGGTGGGCGCGGCGCGCCGGCCGAGCAGCACGTCGAAGCCGAGGCGCGGGCTCACCCCCACGTCCGTGGGCGCGAAGTCCGTGCGCCGCCCATAGAGCGAGTCCACCACCGCATTGTACGCGGGGCGCGTCCCGGAGTGAGCGAGGTCCACGCGCACCCCGTACTCGAGATGCGCGATGGGCGAGACGCGGAACTTGTCATCGAGCGAGAACGCCCCCGTCACCGCGGAGGTCGCGCGCTCGCGCGAGGAGATGGTGCGGCTGTACGACGCCGGCCGGTTCGCGGCGAGATCGTCGAGGGTCAGGAAGGTGAACTGCCCGTACGGGTTCGCGACGCTCAACGACGACGTGCGGTCGATGTGCAGCTCCTGCCCGAAGGTGATCGCATGCCGGCTCCGGTGCGGGAGCCAGTGCAGCGCGTTCGTGGCGTGCCAGCTCGACGTCGTGTTGCGCGAGATGCCGCTCGTTCCGCCGCCGAAGTCGAGCTGTGCGAGCCCGCTCCGCCCGTCGGAGAAGTCGGCGCCCACGCGCACCTGCCCGTGCGGCAGGAACAGGTACGGATCGGTGGACTGCACGTTCCGCTGGAAGGCGACGTTCACCTCGTCCATCAATCCGGCCACGTACGCGCTCGCCTTCGACGTGATCCCCAGCGAGCTGGCGCGGCTGCGGTTCGCCACCGAGGAGAAGGCGAGCGGAGAGAGGCCGTTCCCGCCGTTGTTCGCCACGCTCCCCTGGAAGGTGGTGGTGAGCGTGCTCGTGGCGGTGGGGAGCCAGTCGAGTCGCGCGAAGCCGCTGAGCTGATCGCTCTCCTCTCCGCCGGGAATGGAGGACATGGTGCGCGGCACGCCGAGTGACTCGAGCGTGCTGCCGAGCACGCCGATGGTGTCGGCGCCGACGCCGAACCGGTCGAGGAGCGCCCGCGTGGGATCATCGAGCGTGGGCGTGCTGTTGCCGGTCCGCTGCACCTGGAACGCGCTGAAGTAGCGCAGCTTCTCGCGCTCGATGGGCCCGCCCACGCTGCCATCCACGGAATACCGGCGCGGGATGGGGCTCAGCGAGGTTGGATCGGCCCACGCGAGGTGCGGGTCGGAGAGCGTGCTGCTGAGCGAGCCCTCGAACTTGTCGCTCCCCTTTCGCGTGATGAGCGAGAGCTGCCCGCCGGCGAAGCCGCCCTGCGTGGCATCGTACGTGGTCGTGTTCATGCGCGCGCTCGCGATGGCACCCCCCGGCAGGAGGCCGCCGCGGGTGCTCACGCCGTCCACCTGCACATCGTTCTGGTCGGCGGCGGCGCCGAGCACCGAGAAGCTGTCCAGCCCCGCGCCGGCGCCTTGCAGGTACGCCACGCCGGGGACGCGCGCCGCGAGCCGCGCCAGGTCCGATGGATCGAGCGAGAAGAGCGCGCCCTGGAGCGCGTTCTGCCCGCTCCCGCCGATCGACGAATCGGCGCCCACCCCGCCCTGCCCCAGCACCTCCACGGTGTCCAGGCTCGTGCGCACGATGCCCATCGCGATCCGCGACTCGAGCACGGGGTCGGCGTCGCCGCCGAGCGGTTTCACGACGCGCACCACCGTGCGCGCGAGGCCGATCGCCCGCACGGCCACCACGTACTGCCCCGTCCCCTCCCCGAACAGCACCACGTACTCGCCGTGATCGTTGGTGTGCGTGGTGCGTGTCTCGCCGCTGCCGAGCGCGGTGACGGTGACCTGTGCCCCCGCCACGGGCTGGCCGTCCGGTCCCACCACGGTGCCGCGCACGATTTCCGAGCTGCCGCCCCCCACCGGGCCGGAGTCCTGCGCGCTCGCCGCGGACGCGAGACACGAGAGCGACGCGAGCACGAGCAGCGCGAGCATCGACCACAGCACTTCCCGTGTGCAGCGACGGCTCACCGCTCGTCCTCCGGAAGGAGCATCACCTGCACGTAGCGCGACAGGTCGAGATATCGCCGCGCCGCCTCGCGCACGTCGGAGGGCGTGATCGTGTCGGCGATCCGGTCATCGTCGCCCAGCCCCTCGAAGTCCCAGCCGCGCTGATCGTAGAGCGCGATGGTCTGCAGCCAGAACGCGTTCGTGCGCGCCGCGGTCTCGCGCTCCCGCCGCGCCGCCTCCCGGAACTTCTCGAGCTCCACCGCCGTCGGACCGTCGGCCTCGAGCCTCGAGACCTGCGCGAACACCTCGCGCCGGAGCCCCTCGATGCGCTCCGGATCGGCGCCGAAGCGCACGGTGAGCCGGTACTCGGGCACCGGCACCGCCTCCTGCTCCGCGGTCACGGACACGCCGTACACGCCGCCGAGCGTCTCCCGCAGCTCCTCCCACAGGCGCTGCTGCAGCACGTCCGCGAGCGCCCGCAGCAGCACGCGCTCCCGGAGCGACGTCTCCGCGCGGCCATGAAAGACGAGCGCCAGCGCCGCCTTCGGCTCCGTCCCCTTGCGCACCACGCGCACGGTGATCCCCGACGGCGGACGCTCCCCCGTGTCGCGCCACCGGCCCCAGCCCCCGCTGGCCGGCAGTCCGCCCAGGTAGCGCGCCACCAGCGGGCGGATCGAATCGCGGTCGAACGCGCCAACGATGACGAACGTGAACCCGGTTGCGTCGGCGAACCGGCTCCGGAAGAAGGCGAGCGACTTCGCGGCGTCGAGCGCGCGCACGTACGTGGTGTCGAGCACCCGCACGCGCGGCGAGTGGTCGGCGAGCAGGAGCGCGAGCGTGTCCTCGAACGCCGCCTCCGGGCTCGCGGCGCGGTGCGCGAGCGCCTCGCGGAGCTGCGACTCGTAGTGCCGGAAGACGGCCGAGTCGAGCCGCGGCGCGGTGAACTCGAGGTACAGGAGCTGGAACAGCGTCGTCAGGTCCTTCGGCGGCGCTTGCCCCCACACCCCCTCGCCGTACGGCCCGATCGCGCCCCCCACGTGCGCGAGCGTCCCCGAGAGGCGCTTGCGCAGCGCGTCGGCATCGAACGCGCCGAGCCCGCTCTCGCTCACGAGCGGGAGCGCGGTGGCGGCGGGGACGAGCTCGCTGTCCGGCACCGCCGACATCCCGCCGTCGCGGTAGCTCGTGACGAGGATCTGGCCGGGGTCGAAGCTCGTCGGCTGGAGGATCACGCGCACGC
>DASTSH010000093.1:0-7121 GCA_035760785.1 Gemmatimonadaceae bacterium
ACACCACGCAGCGCGAGCTCGTGAAGTGGGCCGAGCCCGACTCCGCCATGGAGGCGCTGATGAGCCGGAGCGGCTTCAACGTGACGCGCTACCAGGGCGACCAGGTGGTGTTCGACGCGAAGCAGCGCGAACTCCGGCTCAACGGGAACGCGGCGATCCAGCGCGGCGAGACGATCCTCGTCGGCGACACCGTCACCTACAACGACTCCACCGAGCGCGTGATCGCGCGCGGCGACACCGTCATCCTCCGCGACCCGAGCCAGGGCACGGCGGATCTCATTGCCACGGGGCGGATCGAGTACAGCGTGGCGCAGCGGGCCGGCATCGTCACCGGACTGTGCACGGCGGTGCCGCAGGGCGGGGAGACGTGGTACGTGTGCGGCGAGCAGAGCGGCTTCCGCACCGACAGCGTCGCCGGCGAGCAGCGGCGCACGCTGTTCAGCCACGAGGGGATCATCACGAGCTGCGACCTCAAGGAGCCGCACTACCACTTCGCGTCCAAGGACGTGAAGGTGATCCAGAACCGGCTCCTGGTGGCGCGGCCGGCGGTGCTCTACATCCGGGACATCCCGGTGATGTGGCTCCCCTTCATCTTCCAGGACATGCGCTCCGGGCGCCGCAGCGGCTTCCTCTCGCCGCGCATCGGGCTGAGCGACATCGTCCCCACCTCGTCGTCGTACCGGCGGCAGATCGAGAACGTCGGCTACTATTTCGCGCTCAGCGACTACTACGACGCGACGCTCTGGTTCGACTGGCGCAGCGGCGCCCGGCGCACCGACGTGGACCCGGGGTGGATGCGCTGGAACGGGGAGTTCCGCTACCGCTGGCTCGACCGCTTCATGCGGGGCGGGCTCTTCACGCGCTACGAGAACTTCACGAACGGCAGCACCAACTATCAGATCGGCTGGCGCCACGACCAGGAGTTCTCGCGCAACAGCCGGGTGAACGCGGACCTCAACTACACGAAGTCCACCACGCTGTACCAGCAGCAGGCGTTCAACGTCGCCACGGCGCTGGCGACGATCGCCTCGCGGCTCAACTACTCGTACGGGCTGGGGCCGCTCTCCTTCCAGGCCGGCGGCTCGCGCACGCAGTACTCCGGGCGCGACCAGGTGCAGCAGGACTTCCCGAACATCAACGTCAGCAGCCGCCCCATCCAGATCGCCGACTGGATGGTGTGGTCGCCCGGCCTCGCGGTCACCAACAGCCAGACCTTCAACGTGGAGGGCGGGACCGGCATCCAGCGGTTCCGCTACTCGCTGCGCCCCGACGGCACACTGGACAGCGCGCAGATCAAGCGCGACACGCGCAACTCCACGCTCAGCTTCCAGACGCCGCTGCGCATCTTCGGCTTCACCTGGCAGAACTCCATCTCGGTGCGCGACTTCGAGAGCTCCATCCCCGAGATCTACCCCAAGTTCTACCTGAACGCGAACGACACGTCGCAGTACACCAACCGCGTCTTCTCGAAGGGGTTCAGCACGGAGGTCGACTGGCAGACCGGCTTCTCGCTCCCGCCGCTCTTCCGCGGCACCTGGAACCTCACGCCGTCGGTGTCCATCGTGAACGCGACCTCGGGCCCGTTCATGGTGCGCAACGTCCGCACGGGGGACACATTCGTGCGGCAGGGGAAGCGGCTGGAGTACGGCTTGAGCGCGGCCCCCACGCTGTTCGGCTTCTTCCCCGGCTTCGGGCCGTTCTCGCGGATCCGCCAGTCCATCCAGCCCACGTTCAGCTACCGGTACGCGCCCCGCGCGAACATCAGCGACGAGTTCCTGCTCGCGCGCAACCAGACGCGCGTCGGCTACCTGGGCGGCCTGCAGCAGAACCTCCTCTCGCTCGGCCTCCGCACCGAGTTCGAGGCCAAGCTGAAGAGCGCCAAGGACACGACGCCGGGGGGTGGTGAGAAGCTCCGCCTCCTCTCGCTCGACTTCACCCCCCTCAGCTACGACTTCGAGCGCGCGCGCACGGGGGCGAGCGGGATCACGAGCACCACGTTCGGCTGGTCAGCGCGGTCGGACCTCCTCCCCGGCTTCGACCTCAGCGTCGGCTACTCGCTCTTCGAGGGGAACCCCATCAGCGACACGGCGCGCTTCAAGCCGTACCGCACCGACATCCAGGCCACCTTCTCCATCGGGCGCGACCGCAACCCGTTCGCGACACTCACGCGCGTCTTCGGGCGAGCGGCGGCGCCGAGCACCAACGCCATCGCCGACACCGGCAGCGCGCCCCCCCCGGACGTGGAGGAGCCCGGGCTCGCCACGCGTGGCCGCGACCGCTTCCCGCTCGGCCTCCAGACGGGGCGCGGCTGGTCGGCGAGCTTCACCTTCTCCTCCAACCGCAGCCGGCCGCTGCGAGGGGGGGAGAACGTCCAGCTCATCGACCCGGCGCAGGTGTGCGCGCGCTTCCAGAGCGACCCGCTCCTCTTCCAGGAGTGCCAGCGGCAGGCGCAGTTGCAGCGCGACACGATCGGCACCTCGCTCGAGGGCGGCGTCGTGACGCGCTACCCGGCGCAGTCCACGCTCCGCGGCAGCTTCGGCTTCGACCTCACGCCCAACTGGGGCGTGCAGTGGCTCACCGGCTACGACTTCACGCGCCACGAGTTCTCCGATCACACGGTGACGCTCCAGCGCGAGCTGCACGACTGGCGCGCCATCTTCGCCTTCACGCAGGCGCCCAACGGCAACTTCGCGTTCAACTTCTACATCACGCTCAAGGCGCAGCCGGACATCAAGTTCGATTACAACCGGCGCACCTACAGACCGAGCAGCGGCCCGTAGCGCCCGCGCGGGCGGACTTGCCTTCACCGCCCCGGCGTGGGACATTCCGCGCATGACCGACACGCTCCAGCTCGACGGCGACTCGCTGGCCATCTCCGATGTGGCCGCGGTCGCCGTCGATCGCATCCCCGTCTCCCTCGCGCCGCGGGCGCGCGACCGCATCGGGCGCACGCGCGCCGTGGTGGATCACCTCGCGGCGACCGGCGCCGCGGTGTACGGCGTCACCACCGGCTTCGGCAAGCTCTCCGAGGTCGCCATCCCACCGGACCGCCTCGCCGAGCTGCAGGTGAACCTCGTGCGGAGCCACGCGGCCGGCGTGGGAGCGCTCCTCCCCGAGCGCGAGGTGCGCGCGATGATGCTGCTCCGCGCGAACGTCATCGCCAAGGGGCACTCCGGTGCGCGCGCCGAGCTCGTGGACCTCCTCGCCGGCATGTTGAACGCCGGGCTCCACCCGCCGGTGCCGGAGCAGGGGAGCGTCGGCGCGAGCGGCGATCTCGCCCCGCTCGCGCACCTCGCGCTCGCGCTCATCGGCGAGGGGGAGCTGCGCCGAGACGGCGAGTCCGGCCCCGCGCGCGAGATGCTGCGCGCCGCCGGGCTCGCGCCGGTGACGCTCGCGCCCAAGGAGGGGCTCGCGCTCATCAACGGCACGCAAGCGCACACGGCGATCGCCGCGCTCGCGGTCACCGAGCTGCGGCGCCTCTGGCGCGCCGCGCACGTCGCCGGCGCCATGTCGCTCGAGGGGCTCATGGGGACGCCCGTCGCCTTCGACGCGCGCATCCAGGAGGTGCGCGGGCAGGTGGGGCAGGCGGAGTCCGCGGCGCTGCTGCGCGAGCTGCTCGCCGACAGCGAGATCCGCGAGAGCCACCGGCACGGCGACCCCCGCGTGCAGGATGCCTACGCGCTGCGCTGCATGCCACAGGTGCACGGCCCGGCGCTCGACGCGATCGTCTTCGCCGAGGGGCTCATCGGCCGCGAGCTCAACGCCGCCACCGACAACCCGCTGGTGTTCGAGGACGGGGAGATGCTGAGCGGGGGGAACTTCCACGGGCAGGCCGTCGCGCTCGCGCTCGACGTGCTGGCGATCGCCGCCACCAACCTGGCGACGATCTCCGAGCGGCGCACCGACCGGCTCGTGCACCCCGACTTCAACCACGGCCTGCCTCCCTTCCTGAGCGAGGACGCCGGCGTCAACTCGGGCTTCATGATGGCGCAGGTGACCGCCGCTTCGCTCGCGAGCGAGTGCAAGGTGCTGGCGCACCCCGCGAGCGTGGACACCATCCCCACCGACGGGAACAAGGAGGACGTGGTGCCGATGGCGATGGCGGCGGCGTGGAAGCTGCGCCGCGTCGTGCAGAACCTGCGGCACGTGCTCGCCATCGAGCTGATGTGCGCCGCGCAGGCGCTCGACTACCGCGCGCCGCTGCGCCCCGGCGTAGGGGCCGCGACGGGGCACCGCCGCGTGCGCGAGCTGGTGCCGCGCCTCGGCCGCGACCGCGTCCTCGCGGACGACATCGCGCGCCTCGCCGGCGCGCTGGCGGACGGCGTCTTCGACCTCTCGCTGCAGGAGTCTCACGCATGACCGGCACCGCCACGGACGACCGCGCGCGTATGGCGCGGCAGCACGGCCCCCGGCGCGTCGTCGCGCCGCGCGGCACCACCCTCTCGTGCAAGGGGTGGCAGCAGGAGGCGGCGCTGCGCATGCTGATGAACAACCTCGATCCGGACGTGGCCGAGCGTCCCGACGACCTCGTGGTGTACGGCGGCACCGGGAAGGCGGCGCGCGACTGGGCCTCCTTCGACGCCATTGTCGCCACGCTCCGCGAGCTCGAGCACGACGAGACGCTCCTCGTGCAGAGCGGGAAGCCGGTGGCGGTGTTCCGCACGCACGCCTCGGCGCCGCGCGTGCTCATCGCGAACAGCAACCTGGTGGGGCGCTGGGCGACGTGGGACGTCTTCCGCGAGCTGGAGCGGAAGGGGCTCACGATGTATGGGCAGATGACCGCGGGCTCCTGGATCTACATCGGCTCGCAGGGGATCCTACAGGGGACGTACGAGACGTTCGGCGCGGTGGCGCGCGCGCACTTCGGCGGGTCGCTCGCCGGCCGCTTCGTGCTCTCGGCCGGGCTGGGCGGCATGGGCGGCGCGCAGCCGCTCGCGGCCACCATGAACGGCGCGGCCTTCCTGGGCGTGGAGGTGGACCCGGCGCGCATCGAGAAGCGCGTCTCGACCGGCTACTGCGACCGCCTCACGCGCGACCTCGACGAGGCCCTGCGGTGGATCGAGGAGGCGCGCGCCGCGCGGGCGCCGCTCTCGGTGGGGCTGGTCGGCAACGCGGCGGAGGTGCTCCCCGAGCTCGTGAGGCGCGGCGTCACGCCGGACGTGCTCACCGACCAGACGAGCGCGCACGACACGCTCAACGGCTACGTGCCGGCGGGGATGGCGCTGGACGCCGCGGCCGAGCTGAGAGAGCGCGCCCCCCAGGAGTACATCGCGCGCGCGACGGCGTCCATCGTGGAGCACGTGCGCGCCATGCTCGCCATGATGGGTCACGGCGCCGTCACCTTCGACTACGGCAACAACATCCGCACCGTCGCCTTCGATGCTGGCGTGCGTGATGCGTTCGACTTCCCGGGCTTCGTCCCGGCATACGTGCGCCCGCTCTTCTGCGAGGGGAAGGGGCCCTTCCGGTGGGTGGCGCTCTCGGGCGATCCGCGCGACCTGCACCGCACCGACGAGCTCGTGCTGGAGCTCTTCCCGCAGGACGAGCACCTGCGGCGGTGGATCACGATGGCGCGGGAGAAGGTGCACTTCCAGGGACTCCCGGCGCGCATCTGCTGGCTCGGGCAGGGGGAGCGGGCCCGCTTCGGGGTGGCGCTGAACGACCTCGTCGCGTCGGGGGAGCTCTCGGCGCCCATCGTCATCGGGCGCGACCATCTGGATACGGGGAGCGTCGCCTCCCCGTTCCGCGAGACGGAGGCGATGAAGGACGGGAGCGACGCGATCGCCGACTGGGCCATCCTGAACGCGCTCCTCAACGTCGCCAGCGGCGCGTCGTGGGTGTCGTTCCACCACGGGGGCGGCGTGGGGATCGGGAACTCGCTCCACGCGGGGCAGGTGATCGTCGCCGACGGCACGCCGGAGATGCGCGTGCGCCTCGAGCGCGTGCTCACCAACGATCCCGGCATCGGAATTGCTCGGCATGCGGATGCGGGGTACGACATCGCGGTCGCCAGCGCCGGGCGGCACGGGATCGCGCTGCCGATGCGCCGCTCCGGGTAGCGCTCCTTCTCGCTCCTGCACACGAGTGGTGACCCGATGCTCTCCGAGCGTTTCAAGCCGTGGCACGTCCCGCTCTTCGCGGCGAAGTACGCGTGGCTGCACGTGAAGAAGTTCCCGATCCTCGTGCACTTCGAGGTCACGATGCGGTGCAACGCGGGGTGCGGCTTCTGCGACTACTGGAAGACGCCGAAGGAGGCGCGCGACTTCGAGGTGAAGAGCTTCGCCGACGCGGCGCGCTTCTTCAATCCGCTGATGATCATCTTCGTGGGCGGGGAGCCGACGCTCCGCCGCGACCTCGAGGACATCGTGGCGGGCGTCGCGCACGCCGTGCGGCTCAAGTACATCTCGGTGGTGACGCACGGCGGCATGCTCACCCCGGAGCGCGCGAAGTCGCTCTGGGAGGCGGGGCTCAACCAGTTCTCCATCTCGCTCGACTACCTCGACGAGCGGCACGACCGGGAGCGGCGCATTCCGGGGCTGACGGCCAAGATCTTCCGCACCGTGCCGCGCATGCAGGAGATGGGGATCGACAACATCCGCTTCAACACCGTCATCAAGAACACGAACCTCGACCAGATCCTCCCCATCGCGCGCCGGGCGAAGGAGATGGGTGTCGGGGTCGCGTTCAGCGCCTACACGGACCTCAAGAACGGCAACAGGGACTACGTGCCCGACCTCGAGCAGGCGCGCCAGGTGGAGGAGGTGGTGCGCGAGCTGCTCGCGTACAAGCGCCGCCACCGCGGCGTGGTGGTGAGCTCCGACTACTACCTGGAGCAGGTGCCGCGCTACTTCCGCGGAGAGCTCACGGACATCTGTCTCTCGGGGCAGCGCACCATCCACGTGAACCCCACGGGCCACGTCAGGCGCTGCCCCGACTTCCCGGTGGACTTTCACTGGACGGAGTTCCGGAAGTACGAGCCCATCGACTGCAACGCCTGCTACTACGCCTGCCGCGGCGAGTCGCAGGCGCCGCTCACGCTCTCCCGCATCCGCGACGTCTCGGCGTGACCGCCGGGCGCGCCCGCCCGGAGCGGGGGCACCGGTTGCACCTCACCCGCCTCG
>DASTSH010000094.1:0-6094 GCA_035760785.1 Gemmatimonadaceae bacterium
CATCAGCTTGTCCACCACCTCCGGCGAGAGCACGACGCCGTTCAGGAGCGTGTCGCGCTGCGCGAGGACGTCCTGCGCGTTGTCGAGCAGCGTGCCCTGCGACGCCGGATCGAGCTGCGAGGGGTCGAACGACAGGAGCCGCTGGTCGGACTCGCTGTAGTGCTCCACGAACGAGCGCAGCGTCGGGTACGCGCCGTCGTGGCCGTACGGACCGGTGAGCTCCACGTTGCGCAGCGGCGAGGTGCGGAAGCGATACCGGTCGGCGGGGTCGCCGGTCACGTTCATTCGCCCGAAATCATCGCGCAGCGACGCTCCGTTTCCCTCCCCCGGACCGATCTGGGCGACGGCCACGTCGTGGAACTGGTCGTCGCTCAGGGTGGCGCCATCATGGCAGATGGCGCACTTGAGCGTGAGGAAGGTCTCGGCCCCCTCGAGCTGGCGCGGCGTGAGCGCGTCGTCGTCGCCCCTGAGGAACCGGTCCCACGGCGCGTTCGCGAACGTCATGCGGTCCACGATGAACGCGCCGATGGCGTTCGACGCATGGGCGAACGTCATCTCGCTGAACGGCGTGCCGGGGTAGGCCGCCTCGAACATCCGCCGGTACTCGGGGATGGCGCCGAGCCGGCGCATGAGACCGGCCCAGATGCGGTCCACGTCGGCGTCGGGGATGGCGGCCAGCTCGTTCCCACCATCCCCGCGCATCTCCGCGCGGCTGGTGACCGGGAACATCCCGAGCGCCGACACGGCGCCGAACTCGAACACGCGCTGCATGCGCGGCGTGAGCCGGTGCCCCGCCGGCGTCTGCACGCGTCCCTTCGAGTCCAGTTGCACGCGGCCATCCCAGAAGAGGTGCCGCATGCCGCCGAGGTCGAAGAACGGCGGCGCGTTGCGCGCGATCAGCACGCCGTTCGGCTGCGTGCGCTGCGGTCCCAGCCCGATGCCGCCGGAGCCGATGGACAGGCTCCTGCCGTCGCTGGTCTCGAAGGCGGGGAGGTGGCAGGTGGTGCAGGCGACGTCGCGGTTCCCGCTCAGGATCTTGTCGAAGGCGAGCGCCTGGCCGAGCCGCACGAGCGCCGGCCGGATGTGGCGCGGGCGCTCGAGGGGGACGAGGCCCCGCGACGCGGCGAGCTGCCGGACGGTGCGCGGGGTGACCGCGGTCTCGTCCGAAGCGGTGGTGGAACGACGGTTGGATGCCGAGGGCGCCGTGGGCTGGTCGGCGCACGCCACGAGCGACGCGACGACGGCGGCGGCCGTGGCGACCGTCGCCAACGTTCTCCGAAACATGACGACCTCCAATGGACCTGGACGAGTCGAGCTGCGGCGGAGCCGGTGGTCGTGGGCTCTCAACGAGTAGATCGGAATCGGCGCCCGATTCCCGACACGCGCCCGCCCGAGGCGCCCGGCGCTGGCCAGAATTCGCCGCCGGCCCTATGCTGTACGCCTCACGCGGGAGGCCGGACATGGCCGTCATGGATCGCGATCGTTGGCGAGTGCTGGAGCCCCTGCTCGACCGCGTGCTGGATCTGCCGGCGGACGAGCGCGAGTCGTGGCTGGCCGAGCTGCGCGCGCAATCGCCGGCGCTCGCCGCCGAGCTGACATCGCTCCTCTCCGGTGAGCAGGCGGCCGACCGGAACGGCTTTCTCGCCACCCCGCTCGACGTGAAGCTCGAGGGGCTGGTGCTCGGCGCGTACACGCTGGAGCGCCCGCTCGGCCACGGGGGGATGGGCTCCGTGTGGCTCGCGCGCCGCACCGACGGACGGTTCGAGGGGCACGCGGCGGTGAAGCTCCTGAACCTCGCGCTGCTGACGCCGAGCGGACAGGCACGCTTCCGGCACGAGGGCTCGGTGCTCGCGCGGCTGGCGCACCCCGGCATCGCGCGCCTCCTCGACGCCGGCGTGAGCCCGAGCGGGCAGCCCTACCTCGTGCTCGAGCACATCGACGGCGTGCGCATCGATGCCTGGGCGGAGGAGCACGCGCTCGGGCTCGATGGGCGCATCCGCCTCTTCCTCCAGGTGCTCGATGCCGTGGGGCATGCGCACGCGAACCTGATCGTCCATCGCGACCTCAAGCCGTCGAACATCCTGGTGACGCGCGAGGGCACGGTGAAGCTGCTCGACTTCGGCATCGCCAAGCTGCTCGGCGCGGAGGGGAGCGCGGATCGTACCGCGCTCACCATGGAAGGCGGACGCGCGCTCACGCCGGAGTTCGCCGCGCCGGAGCAGGTGCGGGGGGATGCGATCACCACCACCACCGACGTCTACGCGCTGGGGGTGCTGCTCTACGTGCTCGTCTCCGGGCGGCACCCCACCGCCGAGGGGTGCCGCACCTCGCCCGAGACGGCGAGAGCGCTGCTCGAGGTGGAGCCCGAGCGGCTCCGCCTGGGGGACCTGGACAGCATCCTCGGCAAGGCGCTGCGCAAGGAGCCGCGCGAGCGCTACCAGACGGTGGAGGCGTTCGCCGACGATCTGGGACGCTACCTGCGCGACGAGCCGGTGAGCGCGCGCCCCGATTCGCTCGCGTACCGGACGCGGAAGTTCGTGCGGCGCCACCGCGCGGGCGTGGCGGCGGCGGTGGTGATGCTCGCGGGGCTGCTCTTCGCCACGGCGTTCTCCGTGACCCAGATGCGCGAGGCGCGGCGGCAGCGCGACGTGGCGCTGACGGCGAGCCGGCAGGCCGACGCGGAGAGCGAATTCCAGTCGCTGCTGATGTCGCAGGTGGGGGACCGGCCGATCACGATGCGGGAGATCCTCGACCGGGGGCGCGCCACGCTGGAGCGACAGTACGCGGGGGATCCGCGCATCCTCGGGACGATCCTGCTGCAGCTCTCGTCGCGCTACGCCGACATGGGGGACAGCGAGATCCGCGGCGGACTCCTGGCGCGGGCGGAATCGCTGGCCGTCGCCGCGCACGACACGGTGCAGCTCATCGAGGTGCGCTGCAACATCGTGGACGACATGCGCACCGAGGGGCGCTACGTGGAGGCGCAGCGCGAGCTGGATGGCGCGCGGGCGATGCTCCGCGCCGCCCCCGACCCGCGCGCCGAGGCGGTGTGCCTCCAGGTGCTCACCGACCTGGAGAACGAGACCGGCATCGGCCACCGCGGCGTGGCGGCGATCCAGCGCGCCATCGCCATCCGCGACAGTCTGGGCGAGACGAAGGACATGGCTTACATCGAGATGTTCGTGTCGCTCGCCCACGCTCTCGACCAGGAGGGGAAGCATCGCGAGGCGCTCGCGGAGTACCGCCGTGCGCTCGACCGGATGGACGCCAGCGAGCGCGGGGAGACGATGACCCGCAGCGAGATCCAGCACGACCTCGCGGTGTCGCTCGCGCAGCTGGGGGAGACGGCGGAGGCCGAGCGGCTGCAGCGCGACGTGATCGCGCGCATCTCGCGGAGCGATCCCACGGGGCGCCTCCCGACGCAGTTGCTCGTGCACTACGCGCACGTGGCGCTGTTCGACGGGCACGCGGACTCGGCCGTGAAGTATTTCACGCAGCTCGCCGACCAGGCGGCGGCGGATCGCAACGGCTACTGGGAGGGGCGAGCGACGTTCGGGCTCGCGGAGGCGCAACTGATGATCGGGCGGCGCGCGGACGCGGCGCGCACGGCGGCGCGCTTTCGCCGGGCCGTCCCGCGGCTGAGCATCCGGAGCGTGGACGACGAGCTCACCGATGCGCGCATGCTCGACGCGCGGCTCGCGGCGGCGCGCGGCGACAGCGCGGTCGCGTACGAGCGCGTGGTGCAGGTGCTCCGGGACAACGGCTACTTCGGCGGCGAGCGGCGCGATGTGTTCCGATCGGCGCTGCTGTTCGCGGCGCGGGTCGCGCTGTCACTCGGCCAGCGGGGGGATGCGCTCCGCTTCGCGCGCGATGCCC
The DNA here is from genome assembly GCA_035760785.1 of Gemmatimonadaceae bacterium. GTDB lineage: Bacteria > Gemmatimonadota > Gemmatimonadetes > Gemmatimonadales > Gemmatimonadaceae > JADGGM01. Next base: position 3,877 of record DASTSH010000094.1, read on the forward strand.
GCGCCGTCTCCACGCTGGACACGCTCACCGAGACGCGCAGCGCGTACGTGGGGGAGGCGCGACTGGTGGAGGGGCGGGTGCTGCTCGCGATGGGCGACACGACGGCGGCGCGGCTGACGCTCGGGATGGCGCTCGGCGCGTTGCGGCGCGGCGGGGGGAGCGAGCATCCGCGCGCGCGGGAGGCGGACGCGCTGCTGCGGGCGCTGCGGTGAGGGGCGCGGCGTCCGCGCCGCGCGTCAGCCGCCGCCGTCGTCCGACGACAGCTCATCGCCGAGGAGCGAGTGGTGCAGGAGGAGGCGCGCCTTGCGCCAGTCGCGCTGCACCGTGCGCTCCGACACCCCGCGGAAGGCGGCGATCTCGGCGAAGGAGAAACCGCAGAAGAAGCGGAGGTCCACCAGCTCGGCGAGCGCGGGCTCGAGCTCGCCCAGCTCCTCGAGCGCATCGCCGAGCCGCTCCAGCTCCTCCGCGTCGCGCAGCGCCTCGCTCGTCGGCGGCTCGTCGCCGGCGAGGGTGATCTCGAGCTGGCGCCCGCGCTTCACGGCGCGGTGGCGGCGCGCGAAGTCGACGACCAGGCCGCGCATGGCGCGCGCGGCGTAGGCGAGGAAGCGCGGCCGGTCGGCGAACGCCACGTCGTGGCGGCCGGAGATGTTGAGGTAGGCCTCGTGCAGCAGCGTGGTGGGTCCGAGCGTGAGCGAGGGGCCGGCGCGCCGCAGGTTCCGCTCGGCGAGCCGGTGCAGCTCGTGGTAGAGGAGCGTGAACAGCTCGTCCACCGCCTCCTGGTCGGCCTGGTCGGCGCGCAGGATGAGCGCTTCGATGTCGGACTCCAACTGCCCTCCCGGGAGTGGTCGACCGGCCCGCGTCGGGGAGCGCGGGCGGCCGTCGCTTCCCTACGATACGCCGGAAGGGCGCCGGGCTCCATGGGTGGGGCGGCAGCCAGGCGCGCCGCGAGGGGAGCGCCTGACTGGCCGTCAGTCCTTGTACGGGTCGAACTCGTCCGCTCCCGCCATGACGACGACGAGCGGCTTCAGCGTGTGCAGCACTTCCACCGTTCCCTCCTGCGCCGCCAGCACGTCCGGCAGCCGGCGGTAGACGTGCGGGCTCTCGTCGAGCCCTCCGCCGCGGAGGATGACGCCCTTCTCCATCACCCACGACTGCATCATCTCGGGCGTCACGCGTCCCGGGGTGATGACCTGCCCCGTCTTGCGGTTGCGCTTCCCCGCCGCCTGGGTGCGCGACATCACGCGCCCGGCGCCGTGCACGGTGGAGAAGAGCGCCGCTCGCTGCGCGGCCGCCACCTCCGCCGAAGCGGACTCCGGCGCCGTCCCGCGCACGATCACGGCGTCGTCGCCCATGGAGCCGCCGATGAATCCCATCTGCCCGGGGAAGGCGGGCGTCGCGCCCTTGCGCACCACCACCAGCTCCTCGTCGCCGTGCACCTCCTTCCACGCGAAGTTGTGGTGGTTGTGCACGAGCTCGAGCTCGCGCGCTCCCATCAGCGACACCACCTTGCGCGCTACCCACTCGCGTCCGGCGTACGCGTATTCCCCCGCCAGGTTCATGAGGTGCCAGTAGTCGTGCCCGATCGGCTGCGCGAGGTCGAGCAGCACCTCGCGTTCCGGCACGCGCTCCCCCCACCCCTTCCCCTGCCCCAGGGCGAGGAACGCAGACGCCACCGTGTGGCCGAAGCCACGGCTCCCGAAGTGGACGCCCACCCAGATGGCGCCCACCTCGTCCGCGAACACGTCCACGTAGTGGTTCCCGCTTCCCACCGTGCCGAGCTGCTGGCGCGCCTTGGTGTGGAGCGCCTGACGATGCTTGGGCGGAACGGCCTGCCACGCATCGTGCGCGAACAGCGGGTGATCCATCGGCGCATCGTCGGCCTGGTTCTTCCGCCCCACGCCGAAGCTCACCGTGTCGGCGATCGCATCGGCGATGGTGGCGAGCGCGGCGCGGATGCGCTCCGGCGTGTCGCCCAGGGCGCCCACCGTGAGGTCGGTGCGGATGGCCGCGTTGCCGCAGGCGATGTCGAAGCCGACGCCCACCACCGACACCTGGTCGCGGTACGCGGCCACGCCGCCGATGGGCATCACGTAGCCCACGTGCCCGTCCGCCATCAGCGCAGCGTCCACCGCGCCCTCGCGCACGTGCTGGAACTGAACGATCGTCTGCTCGTCGTGCTGTCCGAAGATCTTCATCGTAGTACTCGATTCACTGTGTG
>DASTSH010000095.1:0-9286 GCA_035760785.1 Gemmatimonadaceae bacterium
GGCGCATTCGCGCCGCCCCCCTCGCATCATGGTGCGGGGCGAGCGCCGACGGCGCCGCCCCGCGGTCCTCTCCCGAGTCCCGCTTCCCGAGTCCCGGTTCTACAGCCTCGACGCCACCGGCAGCTCCAGCTCGAACGAGAAGCGCGTCCCCGCCCCCAGCGCCGTGTCCACGCGCAGCTCCCCGCCCATTGCCGCCACGAGCTTGCGGCAGATCGAGAGGCCGAGCCCCGCGCTCGAGAACGTGTACTCGCCCACGTTCCGCCGCCGGCGAAAGGTGTCGAACAGGCAGCTCATCACCTCGGAGGGGATCCCGCGTCCGGTGTCCTTCACCGAGAACTCCACCCGTGTGCGCGTCAACTGGCGCGCCGCCATCTCCACGTGCCCCTCGGCCGTGAACTTCAGCGCGTTCGTGATCAGGTTCAGGAGCACGCGGTTGAGCGCGCCCGGATGCCCCACGCGAAAGTCCGCTTCGGGCATCACCAGCTTCACGGCGAGCCCTTTCTCCTCCGCCATCGGCTGCACGATGTCGCGCACCGATTGCATGAGGTCAGACACAGAGAACGGGACGGGCTTGAGATCGACCAGCCGGTCACCGCCGCGTGCCAGCTCGATCACGTCGCTCGCGACGGCGCTCAGCCCGAACGCGGCGCTGTAGATGAGCCCCATCTGCCGCTCCTGCACCGTGTTCACCGCACCGCTCTGTCCCTTGCGCAGCGTCTCGGCCAGGAAGAGGATCGACGCGAGCGGGGAGCGAAGGTCGTGCGCCACCTCCACCAGCAGCTCGAGGCCGCCCGCGCCCGTGAGGCGGCTGGCGAAGCGGTGCGCCTCGTCGCGATCGATCGCGAGCTGCACGCGCTCGATCGCCGAGAGCAGCGCGAGCACCTCGGGGAGCGTCGCCGCATCGCCGAGCGTCGCGATCTCGTCGAGCAGCGCCCCGCGCAGTCGCTGCAGCACGCGTTGGATCGGCACGGCCGGCCCCGCGCGCTCGAGCACCGGCTCCTCTCCCGCGGCGGCGGCGCGCACTGCCGCCTGGAGCGCGTCCACCTGGAAGCGGAGATCGTCGGCCTGCGTCCCCTGCTCGATCGCCGTCGGCTCGCGATGCACCGCATCCGCGGCGCGCTCGAGCGCCGCCCAGAGCACCGCCGACACCTCGGGCATCGGCGCGGGCGCGGGCGTCGCGGACGATGCGCCGTCCGCGACGGTCTCGTCGTCGCCCCCCGACGTGGCTGGGGAATCGTACACCGGCGTGGTGCGTGCCCTCACTCGGTCAGACCCGCCAGCTCGTCACGACGCACGTTGTGCTTCTCCATGAGCCGGTAGAGGGTCGTGCGGTCGATGTTCGCCAGGCGCGCGGCCCGGGACATGTTTCCCCCCGCGCGCGCCGAGAGGCGCGTGAGGTACTCCTTCTCGAACTCCGCGATCAGCCGGTCCTTCGCCGCGTGGTACGGCTCGTCCATGATGGCCGTGGGGAGCGCGCTCTGCGCCGGCGCCGCCGGGACGTCGTCGTACACCGGGATGTCGTGCGGCTGGATCGGCTGCCCGGGCTCGCTCAGCACCGCCACGTGCTCGATCACGTTCTGCAGCTCGCGCACGTTCCCGCGCCATGGCCGCGTGCGGAGGAACTCCACCGCCGCATCCGTGAGCTTCGGGGTGGGATCGCCGGGCTGGCGGTGCCGCGCCCAGTAATGCGCCAGGAAGTGGCTCGCCAGAAGCGAGATGTCCTCGGGGCGCTGACGCAGCGGCGGCAGCTTGATCGGCACCACGCGCAGCCGGTAGAAGAGGTCCTCGCGCAGGATCCCCTTGTTCACGGCCTCCTGGGGATCCCGGTTGGTGGCCGAGATGAAGCGCACGTCCACTACCGCATCCTGCTGCTCGCTCCCCACGCGCCGCACCACGCCATCCTGCAGCACCCGCAGCAGCTTGGCCTGGATGGGGTGGGACATCTCCGTCAGCTCGTCGAGGAAGAGCGTGCCGCCGTTCGCCGTCTCGAGCAGGCCGGGCTTGTCGCGATCGGCGCCGGTGAAGGCACCCTTGCGGTGCCCGAACATCTCGCTCTCGAGGAGCGGTTCGGGGAGCGCGGCGCAGTTGATCGGCACCAGCTTGCGGCTCGCGCGCCGGCTGTGGTGATGGATGACCTGCGCGATCACCTCCTTCCCCGTCCCGCTCTCCCCGGTGATCATCACCGAGGCGTCGGTCGGCGCCACCTTCCGGGCCAGCTCCACCGCCTTCCGGAACGCGGGAGAGATGCCGAGGAGGGTGATCTTGTCGCTGTTCCCGCTCTGCTGCACGAGCTGCTGCCGCAGCTCGTTGGTCTCGCGCGCCACCAGCACCGCGTGCGAGGCCCGTCCCACGAGCACCTGGAGGTGCGTGGCGGAGAAGGGCTTCGGCAGGTAGTCCCACGCCCCCGCGCGCAGCGCCTCGATGCTCGACGTCACGCTCGGGTTCCCCGTCATCACCACGACGATCGTGTCGCGGTGCGTCTCGAGCGTCGCCTTGAGGATGTCGAGCCCGGAGACCGGGGTGAGGTAGAGGTCCACGAGCACGATGTCGAACTTGCGCCGTCGCACCATCTCCAGCGCCTCGTCGCCGCGCCCGCAGAAGGTGACGGTGTAGCCGTCGAGCTGGAGCACGCTCGCGCACCCCTCGCGCAGCGTGCGGTCGTCATCGACCACGAGGATGCGGATGCTCGCCTTCACCTCGGGCGGAATGGACAGCGGATCGCGCGGCGCCCCCTGCGCCTCGGGAGCGGCATCCGACTGTGCAACGAAAGAACTGGCCATCATCGTCTCCTGCGTTGCCCGCGGCACGACCCGGGGGCGGTGGACAGTGCAAGGGCACGCGAAGCGACACCCACTCGCGGCTCCGATGACTTCGACTGCGGGACGACTGCCTGCTCACGCCAGTTCTCGCGGAAAGCGGCCCGCTGAGGAGAGATTCGGCGTGGACTCTCGGCAACACGACTTGTACGGCAACCGCTACACCGTTGTTGACGGGAGCCAACAAGAAATCGATGCGATTCGCTCGTGCAGCGGCCCTGCTAAGATAGGAAATTAGATTCGACTCACGTCGACGCGCAATGTAACGTTTATGTAACGTGCCCTGCCGAGTTGGTCGGGCATGATGCCCGAAGCTGCCGGATCGGTGCGACGGTGGGCGCGCAACGAGCAGCGGCCAGGGAGCCCTGGGCGAGCGTGGTAGTCGCTGTGGCACAGCGAGTTCTGCCGTCGCTCCTCATCCGCCGGCCGGCGGGGACGGAGGCCGTCATCCGGACCGAGTCCCCTGGATGCGCGGCGCGCCCCACCGGCGCCGCGCGCCCCACCACTCGCGCCACCCGCGCGACGAGCGCGCGGTTGCTCCCCGCGTTATAGTAGACCGTCCTTCTATCGCGCCACGAGAAAACCGCATAGCGGAGTGGGCCCGGATTTGCATCCGTCGGCGCCGCGGGGAGCAGCAGGTGTGCGCGACGAGATTCTGTCGTCGACGCCCAGGCTCCCGTGCCGTCCAACCCCAGAGCCCGGTCACGAATGTCCCTCAACCACATTCCGTCCAATCTTCCCGCTGAGCCCGGACGCGACCCGAACGCGCTCGCCTACCCGCCGCAGGGGTGGCCCCCCACGTGGGGGCAGGGGGGCGCGGAGGAGGAGCCAGGCATTCCGTGGGGACGCTACATCGCGGCACTGCGGCGCTACAAGTGGATGATCCTGCTCATCGTCCTCGGCGGGACCGCCGCCGGGGTCGCGGTGACCCGGTTCATGGCCCCGGAGTACCAGGTGCAGGGGACGATCTGGATCTCCGACACGGGCCCGCAGAACCGCGGACCGCTGCGCGGCGATGAGCTGCTCGGCAACGGCGCATGGGCCGATCTGCTCAAGAGCTCCGCCATCATGGACAAGGTCGTGCGGCGGATGATGCTCTACCTCTGGCCGACGAACATCGCCGACTCCGCGGCCTTCGCCGGCTTCGAGCCTGGCCCCGGCTTCCGCGCCGGCACCTACGAGCTGCGCATCGATCCCACGGGGAGCAAGTACACGCTGGCCACCAAGGACGGCTTCGTGGTGGAGAGCGGCGCCGTGGGCGACTCCGTGGGACGGAAGGTCGGCTTCCTCTGGTTGCCGCGCCCCTCCGTGGTGGGACGCAACCGCACGATCGAGTTCACGGTCCGCAACCCGCGCGACATCGCCGTGGGGCTGGTGAATCGCGTGGATGTCACCCTCCCCGACCGCAGCTCGTTCCTCAAGCTCACGCTGACGGGGCGCAGCCCGCGCCGTACGGCGGCGATCCTCAACGCCGTGATGGCCGAGTTCGTGAACACCGCCGGGGAGCTGAAGCGCCGCAACCTGACGGAGATGGCGGGCACGCTCCAGAATCAGTTGGACAGCGCGCGCGAGGCGCTGCGCGCCTCCGAGGTGGCGCTGCAGAAGTTCCGCACGAACACGATCACTCTCCCAACGGAGCCCGCGACCCCCGCGCCCACGCCGGGCGCGGCGCCGGGCACGACGCCGGGGGGCGACGCCCTCGGCGATCCGGTGCTCAACGACTACTTCGGGCAGAAGGTCGCCCTCGACGCCATCCAGCACGACCGGCAGCTCCTCGAGAACATCCTCCGCGACCCGAACAACATCACCGCGGACGAGTTCATGCCGATCCAGACGGCGCGCGAGGCGCCCGACCTGCAGGCGGCGCTCCAGGAGCTGTCCAAGCGCGAGGCGGCGCTCCGCGCCGCGCGCGAGATCTACACCGACGAGCACCAGACGGTGCAGAACCTCAAGGCGGGCGTGCAGGTGCTGCGCACGCAGCAGATCCCCCAGATCGTCCGCGCGCTCATCGCGCAGCTCAAGCGGCGCGAGTCGGACCTCTCGGGGCGCGTGCAGAGCGCGTCCGCGCAGTTGAAGTCGATCCCGCCGCGCACGATCGAGCTGATGCGGCTGCAGCGCGACCTCAACGCCAAGGCGAACCTGTACACGATGCTCCAGCAGCGCTACGAAGAGACGCGGCTCTCCGAAGCGGGCGCGATTCCGGACATCAGCGTGCTGGACACCGCCGTGGCTCCCCTGATTCCGACGAAGAACACGGCGCCGAGCATCATCGTGGTGGCGTTGCTCGCGAGCCTCGGCGGCGCCGTGGGGCTGGCGCTGCTGCTCGACCACACGGACACGCGCTTCCGCTATCCGGAGCAGGTGACCGACGAGCTGGGACTCACCATCCTCGGCGCGGTGCCCACGATCACGCGGGCGCGCGGTGGGGAGCCCGACCCCGAGGAGGCCGCGCAGGTGATCGAGGCGTTCCGGACGATCCGGATGGCCATCACCAATTCCTATGCGGCGGCAGGCCCGATCGCGTTCACGATCTCGAGCCCGGGGATGGGCGATGGGAAGTCGCTCGTGTCATCGAACCTGGCGCTCTCGTTCGCCGAGGCGGGATATCGGACGGTGCTCGTGGACGGCGACACGCGGCGCGGGCAGCTCCACGCCATGTTCGGCGCCAATCGCCGCCCCGGGCTGCTCGACTACCTCGGTGGCGACGCGCCACTCGAGGCCGTGCTGCGCGCCTCCACGCACGAGAAGCTGACGCTGATCCCGTGCGGCACGCGGCGCCATCGCGGTCCGGAGCTGCTGCACTCGCAGGCGATGGTGCAGCTCATGACCGAGCTGCGCGCGCGCTTCGACGTGATCATCGTGGACAGCCCGCCGCTCGGCGCCGGCGTCGACCCGTTCGTGCTCGGCACGGCGACCGGGAACATGCTCATCGTGCTGCGCACCGGAGCCACGGACCGCAAGATGGCCGAGGCCAAGCTCAAGCTCCTCGAACGGCTTCCGATCCGTACGCTCGGCGCGGTGCTCAACGACATCCGTGCGCGGGGCGCCTACCGCTACTACTCGTATCTGTACGGGTACACGACCAGCGAGGACGACGAGATGCCGCGGCTGGCGCCGCAGGTGGGCGAGCTCACAGGGCAGACTTGAGCGGGACGTCCTCGAACGATTTGATCGAGGCGCCCGTCTCGTCGGTCCGCAGATAACGCAGCGCGGTGGTCGCCCGGAGGAGCATCTCCACGGCGTCCACCGCGGACTCGGAGAAATCCGGGACGGCGCAGTAGCCGGCCCGGATTTTCACTTTGTGCTCCTCGTCACCGAGCGACACCGGCTCCAGGTCCATCATCTCCTGGATCCGCTCCATCATCCGCACGGCGCCCTGGGCGCCGGTGGCGGGCGCGATGATTGCAAAGTCCGTCGGACCGAGGCGGCCGATCGCGTCGGAGACGCGCCCCGCGCGGCGGATCACCGCCCCGAGGTGCTCCACCACGCGTTCGGTGTGGCCGTTCAGCGGGCGCTCGAGATGGTCCGCGGTCTCGGCCACCGGCGCGAAGGCGACGCACGCGATGGGCGCGTGCAGCCGCTGCGCCTCGGCGGAGATCTCGCGCGCGCGGCGCACGAGGCCGCGCATGTTGTACAACCCCGTGAGGGGATCCGTCAGGCTGTCGGCGCGGAGGCGATCCACTTCGCGCTTGCCGCGGAGGAACGCGTCGATCTTGAGCAGGAGCACTTCGCCGTCGAGCGGCTGGCTGGCGAACTCCCACGCGCCGGCCTGGTACGCGGCCAGACGCTGCTCCCGCTCGGAGGCGCCGGAAGTCGTGATGATGATCGGCGTCGCGGATCCGACGCGAGGATCCGCAGTGAGGGAGCGACACACATCGATGCCACTGATGTCCGGAAGCCGGAGGTCGACGATCACGAGGTCGGGCTGCGCGGTGCGCGCCAGCTCGAGCACCTGCTTCCCCGTGTACGCGCGAAGCACCGCGTACCCGTTGGGGCCGAGGATGCTCTCGAGTGAGCGCGCCGACCATTCCTGGTCGTTCGCGAGCAGGACGAGCGGCGGTCGTGACGGCTTTTCGGATTCGGACATACGCTCCCGTCTGTCGGGCGGGTGTGTCACGCCGCTCGTGGCGAGGCGGCGCGCGTGGGTTAGAGGGCTGGCAACCGGTGACACCGCTCATGCATGACTCATGCGGAGATGCGACATGCATCGCAAGTCGTTCCACACGAGCGTCTTGCGAGCTGCCGACCGCGGTCGCCGCGCGCGGGCGTGACGCACCCGTGCCACAAGAGCGATGTAGCGGCGATACGTCCGTGGGCTCGGTGCATCCCGCGCAAGAAACGTGATGGCCATCACAAAACTGGCGCGCCGGGGATGCGCCGCGCAACTAGCGCCGAGTGGGCGAACAGATCCGGTCGTGTGGAGCGCGACCGCATGTTATGTTGTGGGACCGCAACACCAGGGCGCCCACCGCATCCGCCCCTCCGCACGGTCTCTTCCGGCAACAGATTGATCTGTAACGGTTTTCCAGGCAAACACCCGTACCGCATCGGCTAGCACAGGTGGTGCAATGCCCGAGGAGCACTATGCAATCGACTGAGATCGAACGTCTCCGCACCGCCGCGCGCGTCGTCCGCGGCGCGGCGCTCGCCGCGGCACTCGGCGTGTTCGCTTCCCCGGCCGTGGCGCAGCAGGCGGCGGCGCCGGCCTCCGTGCCCCACGCCGCAGCGGATTCCACGCAGCGCACCGCGGAAGCGACGCGCGCGCAGCTCGAAGCGCTGGCGGCGCAAGATGAACGGGAGGCGCAGAGCGCATCGGATGGCGCCGTGCGTTCACAGAAGATGGCGGAGGCGGCCGCGATCCGTGACCGACTGCGCAACGGCGATTTCCAGGTCGGGGATCGCGTGGCACTCGTGGTGCGGGGAGATTCCTCGCTGAGCGACACGGTGTCCGTGCGCGCCGGGCGGGTGATTCAGTTGAAGGGACTTCCTGACATCCCCCTCCAGGGGGTGCTGCACTCCGAGCTCGACGGCTATCTCGAGAAACAGCTCGCGAAGTACCTCCGGAACCCGGACGTCGAGGCGACGTCGCTGGTCCGGCTGGCGCTTCTCGGACAGGTGGCGCACCCGGGCTTCTATTCCTTCCCGGCCGACATGACGCTCTCCGACGCGATCATGATCGCCGGCGGGCCCACCCAGGGTGGCGACGTGAACAAGACGGTGGTGAAACGCGACAACAAGGTTGCCTTCAATGACAAACTCGTGCAGCGGGCGTTCGCTTCCGGCACGACGCTTGATCAGATGAACCTCCGAGCCGGCGACGAGGTGGTCGTCGGGGAGAAGTCGAGGCACGACTGGCTCCGGGTCTTGCAAGTCGTGAGTCTGGGCGCTGGGGTCCTCGTGAGCATTTACGCTCTTTCGCATCGCTGACGATACGATATGCTCTGGGAAGACGTGGCTGACGTGTGGAATGCCGATGGCGTGGGCACCTCCGCCCATGACCGACGTAAGGTGCACCACCTACCGATCGAACGGGTGCGGCCGACGCTGCGCGGTGCGGCCACCGCCGATGCGGTACGGCAGATCGAGCTGGTACGCGATCGTGCCGACCGTCGTGCGGCGGCCGGCATCGAGCCCCGCACCCGCTCGGAAGTGCTGAACCGCTCCGTGAACGTGCTGATCGCCGCGCTGGCACTGGCGATCCTCTCACCGATCCTGCTCCTGGTCGCGATCGCGGTGCGACTGACATCGCGCGGCCCGGTGCTCTACAAGCAGACGCGCGTGGGGCTGGACCGGCGCCGCGCCCGCGTGGACGCGCTGTTCGACCGCCGCAAGGAGGACAACGGCGGACGGATCTTCACCATCTACAAGTTCCGCTCGATGTACGCGGATGCGGAGGCGAAGTCCGGCGCCGTGTGGGCGACGCGCGAGGATCCGCGCGTCACGCCGGTGGGGCGGTTCCTGCGCCGCACGCGGCTGGACGAGCTGCCGCAGCTCGTGAACGTGATCAAGGGGGACATGAACATCGTGGGCCCGCGGCCGGAGCAGCCCAAGATCTTCGTCGAGCTCCGCGAGGAGGTGGCGGAGTACGGGAAGCGCCAGCAGGTGCTGCCGGGCATCACCGGCTGGGCGCAGGTGAACCAGAGCTACGACACCTCGCTGGAGGACGTCCGCAGCAAGGTCCGGCTGGACCTCGAGTACATCGAGCGCGCGTCGGTGTCTGCGGACCTGCAGATCCTCATGCGAACGGTGCCGGTGGTGCTGTTCAGGAAAGGCGCATGGTAACGACAACACTCGCGGTCGCCAGGCAACGGGCAGTCGCCCTCGAGTGGCGGCGCGCGGCCCCCCTCCTCATGGCGGGGGGCGCGTTCGTCCTTCTCTTCTGGCATCCGCTCGCGACGCTGGTTCGCGACTGGCTGCACGACCCGGACGCCGGCCACGGGCTGCTGCTCGCGCCCATCGCGCTATACCTG
>DASTSH010000096.1:0-5284 GCA_035760785.1 Gemmatimonadaceae bacterium
GCGCGTGCGCGCCACGACCACGGGCTCCCCGGGCGCGAGCGGGAGCCACGTGCCATCGGCGGCGCGGACGCGCGCCGTGTCCGTGCTCCCCGCATCACCGCCGGGGAGCGCGATGGCGAGCAGACGCCACGGCGCATTCGACGCGCCGTGTACGTGCAGCGTCAGCTCGAGCGTGCCGTCGGCGGCGCGCGTGGAGTCCGCGTCCCCGACGCGCTCGATGCGGCACACCGGCATCACCGTCGCCGTCGCCGACACCGACGCGGACGCCGGCCGTCCCTGCGCGGCGGCGGCGCTGGGGAGCGCGAGGGTGGCGAGCGTGGCGAGCACGCGGCGAGCGTGGCGGGAGAGCATCACCCGTCGAGTATCGCACACCGCGCGCCGGGGCTGCAGTGGTTGGCAAGTTAAACTCGCCTAACGGCTTAGCTACTTCTAACTCGAGCGGTGCGTGAGAGGCCGAGCGAGCGCGCCGCATCGCTCGTCGTTGCCCGCGCTCCGCTCCGCTCGTCCTTGCCTGTCCGGCTGGTCATCGACAGTGGTACCAGAGGAGACTCGATCAATGCGATTCAGAACGCTCGCCGTCGCCGCGTCGCTGGCGTTCGGCTTCGGGGTGGCGCTCACGCCGAGCGCGTACGCGCAGGGGCACGGCCACGGGTACGGTCACGGGCACGAGCATGGTGATCACGACGACCACGACGACCACGAGCCGCCCGGTCACGCGAAGCGGCGTGTCGTCACGATGGACCGCGCGACGGTGGTCACGCGCGAGGTGCTGGTGCAGCAGGGCTATGAAGTGGTGCGTGTGGAACGTGTGCGTGACGTGCAGGTGGTGTACTTCCGGCGACACCATCACGGGTGGGGGAGGGAGCCGGTGGAGAAGATGGTGATCCGTCCGGCGCCGGACCGCGTGATCTTCGAGTCGGCGCCTCCGAAGGTGCTGGTGGACATCAACGTACGGCTGGGGCTGTAACCCACCGCGCTGCTCGATTCCCGAAGCGCCCGCCATGGCGATCGCCATGGCGGGCGCTTCGCATGGCGGGGCCTGGTGCGCGGCGGACTCGGCGATCGATGCACCCCCAAACCCATCGCGCTCCTTCGTCGCCACGGCAGCGTAGTTGCCTGGGATGATGGTCTTCTCACGGTTCCCGAGTGGAGGAGACCGACATGCGATACATCGCCATCCTGTGCGCGGCGGCCGCGGTCGCTGCGTGCAGCAAGAGCAACAAGAACGCGAACGTGAACGAGACTGCCGGGGGCGCGGTGGCGCCGGCCGGGGCCAGCACGGACACGCTGGGTGGCGGGGGGGTGCCGAACACCGGATCGCCGAACGCCGGCGCCACCGGCGGCGCGACGGACACCACCGGCGCGGCCGCGGGGAGCACGTCCACGAGCACGTCCAACGGCGCCGTGAGCGACACATCTCGGCACGACACCTCGCGCTCGTCCCGCGACACGACGCGCAACCAGACGCAGTCCGGGATGATGAACAAGAAGGGGAAGTCCACGCTCGGCCCCAAGACGAAGAAGACCTCGCCCACGGCCGGCCAGCCGGTCACCTCGAAGGGTGACACGCTGAAGGCGGGTGGCGACACCACGCATCGCTGAGGATGCAGGCACGGCGGGACGGGGCGCGGACCGGAGCGGTTCGCGCCCCGTTTCGCATCCGGGAGCGCCGGCGCCGCGGCACGCGTGCGCGACTCCCAACGCCTTGCCAGCGGCCGCGCCCGCGCGCAATGTCCCACCACGCTTCGCTCCAGGCTCGCGACGCGCCGCTCCGGCGGTGCCGCGCGCATCACCACCTCGTTCGCACCCCATGCCCGCCCGCACACTTCGCTCGCTACCTCGCTCGCCGCGCCGCATCGTGCTCGCTCTCGCGGCGCTCGCCCTCTCGATCACCCCGTGCGCGCTCTCCGCGCAGTCGGTTCCCGAGAGCGCCTACGCCGCCATGCACTGGCGCCTGGTGGGGCCGTTCCGTGCCGGGCGGGTGCTCGCCGTCGCCGGCGTCCCCGGCGATCCTTCCACCTTCTACTTCGGCGCGGTGGGCGGCGGCGTCTGGAAGACGGCGAACGCCGGACGCACGTGGACGCCGCTGTTCGACGACCAGCGCATCGCCTCCATCGGCGCGATCGCGGTGGCGGCCTCCGATCCGAAGGTGATCTACGTGGGGAGCGGCGAGGCCGACATGCGCTCCGACATCACGTACGGCAACGGCATCTACAAGTCGGAGGATGGCGGGCGTCACTGGCGGCACCTCGGCCTCGATGACACGCAGCAGATCGGCGAGATCCGCGTGGACCCGCGCGATCCGAACGTGGTGCTCGTGGCCGCCCTCGGTCATGCGTACGGGCCGAACGCGGAGCGCGGCGTGTACCGCTCCACCGACGGCGGCACCACGTGGACGAAGGTGCTCTACCGCGACCAGAGCACCGGCGCGATCGACATCGCCTACGATCCCGGCGATCCGCGCGTGGTGTGGGCCGCGATGTGGAACGCGCGTCGCACGCCGTGGAGCCAGTATCCGCCTGACGAGGGAGCGGGGAGCGGACTCTGGAAGTCCACCGACGGCGGCGTCACCTGGGCGCCGGTCGCCGGTCACGGGCTCCCCACCGACGGGGTGGGGCGCATCGGCATCGCGGTGGCGAAGGGGGGCGCGCGCGTGTACGCGCTGGTGGAGGCGCGCGGCGCGTCCGGGCTCTACCGCTCCGACGATGCGGGGGCGAGCTGGACGCGCACCAGCACCGATCCGAACGTCGTCACGCGCGGTTGGTACTTCGGGCGGGTGTACGTGGATCCATCGTCGCCGGACATCGTGTACGTCCCCAACCGCTCCATCATGCGCTCCACCGACGGCGGACGCACCTTCACCGCGATCAAGGGTGCGCCGGGGGGTGACGACTACCACTCGGTGTGGATCGACCCCACCGACAGCCGGCGCATCATCAGCGGCGTGGACCAGGGGGCGACGATCACCCTCGACGGCGGACGCACGTGGAGCAGCTGGTACGACCAGCCCACGGGGCAGTTCTACCACGTGGTCACCGATGATCAGTATCCCTACCTGATCTATGGCGCCCAGCAGGATGCGGGGAGCGTGGCGATCGCCAGCCGCAGCGACTATGGCGAGATCACCTTCCGCGACTGGTTCACACCGGGCGCCGGTGAGGCGGGGTACGTCGCGCCAGATCCGCTGCACCCGAACATCATCTACGGCGGCGACACGTACGGCGCCGTGTACCGCTTCGACCGCACCACGGGGCAGCGGCAGGACATCTCCCCGGCACCGGTGGCGGCGTTCGGCACGCCGCTGCCGCGGCGGAAGTACCGCTTCACCTGGACCTCGCCGCTGGTCTTCGATCCGATCGACCGGCGCACGCTCTATCTCGGCGCGCAGGTGCTGCTGAAGACGACCGACGGAGGGCTCCACTGGACCGAGGCGAGCCCCGACCTCACCGGCGCGCTCCCGGGCGCGCGCGCGGACTCCGCCCCGCCCACCGTGGCCACCGCCGCGGCGCACGGCTGGGGGGTGATCTACACCATCGCCCCGTCCGCCGCGCGCGAGGGAGTGATCTGGATCGGCACCGACGACGGAAAGATCCAGCGCACCACCGACGGCGGTGTGCACTGGCGCGACGTCACGCCGCAGGGGCTCCCCGCGTGGAGCAAGATCAGCATCATCGACGCGTCGCGCACCGATCCGGCCACCGCGTACGCCGCGGTGGACCGGCATCGCCTCGACGACTTCGCCCCGTACGTCTACCGCACGCACGATGGCGGCAGGCACTGGACGCGCGTGAGCGCGGGGATCCCCGCGGGCGCGTACGTGCGCGCGGTGCGCGCCGATCCGGTGCGCGTGGGGCTGCTGTACGCGGGGACGGAGCTGGGCGTGTACGTATCGTTCGATGACGGGGACCACTGGCAGTCGCTGCAGCTCGACCTCCCCACCGTGCCGGTGCACGACCTGGCGGTGCACGGCGCCGACCTGGTGGCCGCCACGCACGGGCGCGCCTTCTGGGTGCTCGACGATGTCACGCCGCTCCGCCAGATCACGGACTCGGTGCTGCGCGCGCCTTCGCACCTCTTCCGCCCCGCCGCCGCGGTGCGCGTGCGTCGGAGCGAGAACACCGACACGCCGCTCCCGCCGGAGACGCCGCACGGGGAGAACCCACCGGCCGGCGCGGTGATCGACTACTGGCTCGCTCGCGCGCCCTCCGGCCCCGTGACGCTCGAGATCCTCGACGCCAGAGGGAAGCTCGTGCGGCGCTTCTCGAGTGCCGACAGCGCGCCGCCGCCGAAGGCGGAGCAGTATTTCACCGACGAGTGGCTCCCGCGCGTGGAGCGTCCCGGCGCGAGGGCGGGGCTGAACCGTTTCGTGTGGGACCTGCGCTATCCCACGCCTCCCGCGGCATCGTACTCGTACAGCATCGCGGCGATCGCGGAGCACGGCACGGTGGCCGAGCCGCAGGGGCCGCTCGTGCTCCCCGGCGACTATCAGCTGCGCCTCACGGTGGACGGGCACACCGAGACGCGCCCTCTGCGGGTGACGATGGACCCCCGCGTGACGGTGTCGCGCGCGGCGCTCGAGTCCCAGCTCGCGCTGGGGCTCGACATCTGGAACGCGATGGCCGACGCGCACGCGCTCGCGACGGAGATCGGCGGCGTGCGCGCTGGACTGCGCGCGCTCGACCGTTCGCGGTTGGATGCCGCCACCACCGCCGCGGCGGACTCGCTCGACCGCGACGCGGCGGCGCTGGACGCCGCGGGGATCGGCGACACGATGGGCGGCCTCGAGACGATCGTCGGGGGCGCGGACCGCGAGCCGAGCGCGCAGGTGCGCGCCGCCTTCGCCGACCAGCGCGCGCGCCTCGCCGCCGCGCGCGCGCGATGGGCCGCGATGAGATCGCGCCGCATCCCGGCGCTCTCGGCTCGGCTCAGAGCGAGAGGGCTGGAGGCCCTGGTGGTGCCGACGGTGGAGGTGGACAGGCTCCGCCGGTGAGCCCGCCTCGGGATCCTCGACTCAGCTCCGCTCGGTCTCCTCGGCCGGGCGGCGCTCGGGATCGTCGGCCGTGGCGAGTTCCGCTCGGGCTCCTCGGCCGTGGCGCCGGGGGCCATTCGCTTCGGCGGCGTGCGCGCTTACACGCTGCGAGCCTCCCCGGGCGCCAGAACGTTCTCCCCGCAGGAATCGGCATCTCTCGTCGGCGCCCGGGGAGTCTCTTGCTACGCGCGAACGCCGCCTGCGCGAACGGCCCCCGCCGCCTGCCACTCTCCCTGCGCCACGCGCCGAGTGTCG
>DASTSH010000097.1:0-7534 GCA_035760785.1 Gemmatimonadaceae bacterium
CCGACGGTAGATGGTGACGCGGGCGCCCCGAACGCGCTGGCGCGCGCGGGGGCTCGCAGCGTGTAAGCGCGACGCCGCCAGAGCCACACCCCCGCGTCACGCCAGGACCAGGAGCCCGCCACGGCCCGCGCCCCGCCAGTACCAGGAGCCCACCACGGCCCGCGCCGGTCCACGGAGCCTCACGCCGCCAGCGCGAGGAGCGCCCTAGTCGGAGCCGCCCACGAGCCGGAAGCGAGCGTAATAGGCCCACTCGATCGCGCGGCGGAGCCAGGTGCTCCAGCGCCCCTCCACGTGGCGCGCGCCGTAGACCACCGAGCCCAGGTGCGGCCCGAGCGAGATGCCGTAGAGGAAGTCGCGCCGGAGGCGGTGGGCGGGGCCGGCGTCCTGCGGGAAGCCGGCGGCGAAGCGGCGCGCGAGCGTGGCGCCCTGCCAGATCGCCTCGATCGCGCGCTCCATCGTCGGCCACTCGTGCCCGTGCTCCACGATGCGCGCGCAGTCGCCGATCGCGTACACGTCGCGCGCGCCGTGCACCGCGAGGCGCGATGTCACCGCGAGGTGACCATCGGCGGTGTGCGCGAACGGGAGCGCCGACACCAGCGCGCTCGGACGCACGCCCCCCGCCCACACCACCACATCGTGATGGATCGACGCGCCCCCATCGAGCACCACGCGGTCGGGGAGCACCTTCCGCACGCCGCGCCCGAGCAGCAGCTCCACGCCGAGCCGGGAGAGCGCGTGCGCCGCGCGGTTGGCCACGCCGAAGGGGAAGGTGGGGAGCACGCGCTCCTCCACCGCCACGAGCGTCGTCGCGATGCGCGCGCCGTCCACGCGCCCCCCCGCGAGCGCGCCGCTCCACTCCACGCCGGTGATCCCCGCGCCCACCACCACCACGCGCAGCATCTGCGCGCCCCCGGCGCGCAGCACGTGCAGGCGCCGGCGCAGGAGCATGGCGTCGGAGAGGAACTTCGCGGGGACCACCGCCGCGGAGCCGGCGAGCGCTGGCGGAACATCCACCACGCTCCCCACCGCGATCACGAGGCGGTCGTACTCCAGCGTGCGACCATCGGCGAGCGTGACCGTGCGCGCCTCCGGGTCCACCGACGAGGCGGCGCCCGTCACCCACGCCGCGCCGATGCGGCGGCAGAATGCGGGGGTGTCGAAGAGGAGCCGCTCCGGTGCGCGCGTCCCCCCGGCCGCCTCGTGCACGAGCGGGATGTACGGGTGACGGTCGAGCGGGTCCACCACGGTCATCTCGCCGGGGGCGAATCGGCCGCGTCGACGCGCGAGTCGGTAGAGCAGCTCGAGCCCGGCGAAGGAGCACCCCAGGAGCAGGGTGCGCGGTGGGGGCGCGGGCTGGGCGGCCGGTGTGGTCACGGCTCGATGATACGGCGCACGCGCCCCCGGCGCACCTCTCGGTTGTGATCGGGCGCCCTGCCGGACATCTTCCGCCGATGTCCTCGCCAGCACCCTCCGCGGGAATCGTGTACCTCGTCGGCGCCGGACCGGGAGACCCCGGGCTCCTCACCGTGCGCGCCCGCGAGCTCCTCGACGACTGCGATGCCGTCGTCTTCGACGCGCTCGTGAACCCCGTCATCCTCTCCGGCGACGCGCTGCGTCCCGACGCCGAGCGGCACTTCGTGGGGAAGCGCGGCGGCGGGGCGTCGACGCCGCAAGAGGAGATCACCGCGCTGCTCGTGCGCCTCGCGCGCGAGGGGAAGCGAGTCGTCAGGCTGAAGGGGGGCGACCCGCTCGTGTTCGGCCGCGGGAGCGAGGAGGCGCAGGCGCTCGCGGATGCGGGGATCGCGTTCGAGATCGTCCCGGGGATCACGGCGGGGATCGCCGCGCCGGCGTACGCGGGGATCCCGGTGACGCATCGCGGGCTCGCCACCTCCGTCACCTTCGTCACCGGGCACGAGGATCCGTCGAGGGAGGAGAGCGGCACCGACTGGAGCGCGCTCGCGCGCGCCGGGGGGACGCTCGTGCTCTACATGGGGGTGAAACGGCTCCCCGAGATCGTGGAGGCACTCGCCGCCGGCGGCCTCTCGCGCGAGACGCCCGCGGCGATGATCGAGTGGGGGACCCACCCCCGCCAGCGCACCGTGGAGGCGACGCTCGGCACGCTCGTGGATGTGGCGCGCCGCGAGCGGGTTCAGGCGCCGTCGATCACCGTGATCGGCGAGGTGGTGCGGCTGCGCGGGGAGATCGCGTGGTTCGATGCGCGACCGCTGCACGGCGCGCGCGTGGTGGTGACGCGCGCGCGGACGCAGGCCTCGGAGCTCGCGGCCACGCTCCGCGCGCTCGGCGCCGACGTGATCGAGGCGCCGGCGATCCGCATCGAGCCGCTCGATCCCGCGCCGCTGCGCGAGGCGCTCGCGCGCACGCCGGCGTACGACTGGCTGATCGTCACCAGCCAGAACGCCGTGGACGCGGTGTGGCGCGCGCTGCGGGCGTCGGGGCGCGATGCGCGCGCGCTCGCGACCACGAAGCTCGCGGTAGTGGGGCCCGCGACGGCGGAGGCGCTGCGCGCCCACGGGATCGAGCCGGACGTCGTGCCGAGCCGCTTCGTGGCCGAAGGGGTGGTGGAGGCGCTGCGCGCCCGCGACGACGTGCTCGGCGCGCGCGCTCTCTTCGTACGCGCCGAGGGGGCGCGCGACCTGCTCCCCGCCGAGCTGGACGCGATGGGCGCCACGGTGGACGAGGTGGTCGCCTACCGCACGGTGAGCGACCCCGACGGGGCCGCCGCCGCGCGCGAGGCGCTGGAGCGCGGCGAGGTGGACGTGGTCACCTTCACCTCGGGCTCCACGGTGCGCTACTTCGTGGACGCGGTGGGCGCCGAGCTGGTGGGGCGCGCGCGCGTGGCGACGATGGGGCCCATCACGAGCGACACGGCGCGCTCGCTCGGGCTCCGCGTGGACGTCGAGGCGCGCGAGGCGACGATCGCGGCGCTCGTGGAGGCGGTGATCGCGCTGGCGCGCGCGCGCTGACGTCTCGCGGCGCGCTGGCGATCACCGGGTGCCGTAGTACTCGTCGATCGCCCAGTGCACCACGCGCTCCGACAGTGCGCGGTACGACTCCTGGTCCAGGTGGGGCATCGCGTGCCGGCGCAGCTCGTCCTTCAGGTGCACCAGCACCTCCTCCGGCGGCTGCCGCAGCCCGCGGGCGGCGGCGACGAAGCGCGCGATCTCCGCGCGGAGCGAGTCCTCCGCGCCGCCGGCGATGAGCACGTCGAGCGCCCGCCCCAGCTCGTTGGTGGGCGGCGTACTGGACTGACCGAGACCGGGGCCGAGGGGCATGGCGCCCTCCCTGTCGCCAGGCGTGGCGACGCGCAGCGCGGGCGGGTGCGAGGTAGGCACGCGCCGGCACTGGATCCGCTACCATAGGACGCGGCGAAGCCGGGGTCAATGGCGGGGCGGAGCGCTACGGCCGCGCCGCCCGCGAGTGTAGATTCCCTCCATGCAACGCCCAGATCGCGACCTCCGCCGGAGGCGTCGTTGACGCCGGCCCGCGGCGCGCGTCCCGCCGCGCGGGAGCCCGGCGGGCCGGTCCGCATCGCCACCCGCGCGTCGGAGCTCGCGCTCCGGCAGGCGCGACTCGTCCTCGGTGCACTGGCCGAGCGCGGCATCGCGGCCGAGCTCGTCACCTTCAAGACGACGGGGGACAAGCGGCTCGACGAGCCGCTCGCCGAGATCGGCGCCAAGGGGCTGTTCACGCGCGAGCTGGAGGACGCGCTCCTCCGCGGCAAGGTCGACTGTGCCGTCCATTCGCTGAAGGATCTCCCCACCGAGTCGCCGGCGGGGATCGCGACGGTGGCGCTGCTCGAGCGCGAGGACCCGCGCGACGTGCTGGTGGTGAACGACGCGATCGTTGCCGAGGGGCTGCACGACATCCCGCGCGGCTCGCGCGTGGGCACCTCCAGCCTCCGCCGCCGCGCGCAGCTCCGGCACGCGCGCCCCGATCTGGAAGTGGTGGAGCTGCGCGGCAACGTCCCCACGCGCCTGCACAAGGTGGACGACGGACAGGTGCACGCCGCGATCCTCGCCGCCGCGGGGCTGCACCGTCTCGGCGTGCGCCAGCGCATCGACGCCTGGCTCGAGCCGCCGGAGTGGCTCCCCGCGCCGGGGCAGGGGGCGATCGCCGTGCAGGCACGCGCGGACGACGCGCGCATGGCGACGCTGCTCGCGCCGCTGCATCACGAGCCCACGGCGGTGGCGGTGCGTGCCGAGCGTGCGTTCCTCGGCGCGCTCGAAGGGGGCTGTCAGGTCCCCATCGGCGCGCTCGTCATGACCGACGGCGACGCGATGGTGCTGCACGGCCTCATCGCCGACCCCTCCGGAAAGCGCATGCTTCGCGGGAGCGAGCCGATGGACGTCGCCACCCCCGAGCGCACCGGCGAGCGCCTCGCCGCCGCGCTCCTGGACCGCGGCGCGGCGGGGATCCTCGATGCGATCCGCGCGGCCGTGAAGGTGCCCATGCCGCAGCCGGAATAGGGGCCGGGGGCTGGGGGCCCGGGGGACACAGGGAACGGCGGAGCGAGGGCATCCGTTCGACCTTCGCGCCCCTCGCCCCGCCCCCCGCGCCCCGCGCCCCCCGATTCCCGATTCCCGAGTCCCGAGTCCCGAACCGATGATTCCTTCATTTCCAGCCTACCGCCCCCGCCGCCTCCGCCGCACGGAGCCGCTGCGGCGACTCGTCCGTGAGACGCGGCTCGCGCCGGAGCAGCTCGTGCTCCCGCTGTTCGTGCGCTCGGGGCGCAACCTCCGGCAGCCCGTGGGCTCCATGCCCGGCGTGGCGCAGCTCTCGGTGGACGAGATGCTGCGCGATGCCGAGGCGGCGGCGAAGGCTGGAGTGGGCGGTGTGCTCCTCTTCGGCATCCCCGACCACAAGGACGCCACCGGCTCCTCGGCGTGGGACGACGACGGCCCGGTGCAGGATGCGGTGCGCGCGCTCAAGCGCGAGCTGCCGCAGCTCGTGGTCATCACCGACGTGTGCATGTGCGAATACACGGACCACGGCCACTGCGGCGTGCTCGTCGACGGGAACGTCGACAACGATGCCACGCTCGAGCTGCTCGTGAAGGAGGCGCTCTCGCACGCGGCCGCCGGCGCGGACATCGTGGCGCCGAGCGACATGATGGACGGCCGCATCGGCGCCATCCGCCGTGCGCTCGACCACGATGGACGGACGGGCACGGCCATCCTCGCCTACGCGGTGAAGTACGCGTCCGCGTTCTACGGCCCGTTCCGCGAGGCGGCCGAGTCCGCGCCGCAGACCGGGGACCGGCGCGGCTACCAGATGGATGCGGCGAACGCCGATGAGGCGATGCGCGAGGTGTGGCTCGACATCCAGGAGGGCGCCGACGCGGTGCTGGTGAAGCCGGCCGGTCCCTACCTGGATCTCGTGGCACGTGTGAAGCAGGAGACGGGGTACCCGCTCGCTGCCTATCAGGTGAGTGGCGAGTACGCTATGATTAAGGCGGCATCCGAGCGCGGCTGGATCGATGGTGAGCGCGCGATGATGGAATCGCTGCTCGGCATCCGGCGCGCGGGTGCGGACTTCATCATCACGTATTTCGCGACCGAGGCGGCGCGCTGCGTCGGCGGTTCCGCGATGTGAGGACCTGGAAAATGCGTTATCGAACGTTCCCCGGCTCCGGCCTCGCGGTGAGCGAGGTCGGGTTCGGCATGTGGACCGTGGCCACCGATTGGTGGGGCGTGAAGACCGACGATGAGGCCATCGCGATGCTGCGACGGGCTCACGACGAGCACGGCGTCACCTTCTTCGATGCCGCGGACACCTACGGCAATGGCCGGAGCGAGCGCCAGCTCGCGCGCGCGTTCGCGGGGCGGCGCGACGAGGTGGTGTACGCCACGAAGATCGGCTACGACATCTACGATCCCGCGGCCGCCTCGGCGCGGCGCGGGCAGAACGAGCTGCCGCAGCGCTTCGACGAGCAGTACATGCGCCACGCCGTGGAGCAGTGCCTCCAGCGGCTCGAGACCGACCGCATCGACGTGCTCCAGCTCCACAACATCAAGATGGAGCACGTGCGGAACCCGGAGATCTGGGAGACGCTCCGCGCGCTCGAGCGCGAAGGGAAGATCCGCGCATGGGGCGCCGCGTTCGGCCCGGCGATCGGCTGGCTGTACGAGGCCGTGGAGCTGATGGAGCGCGAGCCGGACATCCACACGATCCAGATGATCTGGAACATCCTCGAGCAGCACCCGGGGACGCCGATGATCGAGGCGGCGAAGCGCCACGCGCCGAACTGCTGCTTCAACGTCCGCGTCACCCACGCGTCGGGGATGCTGGAGGGGAAGTACACGGAAGACACGGTCTTCCCCCCGAACGATCACCGGCGCCACCGCCCGCGCTCGTGGCTGGTGAACGGATTGAAGAAGGTGCGCACCCTCGACTTCCTCACCACGCGGATGACGCTCGGCCAGGCGGCGCTCAAGTGGCTGCTCGCCGAGCCGCTGGTGGTGACGACGTTGCCGAACATCTACGACGACGAACAGCTCGCCGAGTTCGCCGCCGCCTCCGACCTGCCCGCGCTCGATGACGAGCAGATGGCGCGCGTCGCGGAGCTCGCGGCGCGCAACTTCGGCGTGGAGGAGGAGCCGATGGTCTACAAGGGGACGATGCACCGCGACGCCGACGCGAGCGCGCCGGTGCGGGAGCGGAGCACCACGTGATCCATCCCTGGCACGACCTCACGCCCGGGAAGCACCCGCCCGATGAGGTCACCGCGGTCATCGAGATCCCGAGCGGCAGCCGGAACAAGTACGAGCTCGACAAGCGCTCCGGGCTCATGCGCCTCGACCGGGTGCTCTACTCGGCGGTGCACTACCCGGGGGACTACGGCTTCATCCCACGCACGCTCGCCGAGGACGGCGACCCGTGCGACGTGCTCGTCTTCCTCAACGAGCCCACCTTCCCGGGGTGCCAGATCGACGTGCGCCCGATCGGCGTGCTCAAGATGCTCGATCGGGGCGACCTGGACTACAAGATCCTCGGCGTCCCGAGCGAGGACCCGTTCTACGAGGAGTACTTCGACATCGCCGACATCCCGCAGCACTACCTGAAGGAGGTCGAGCACTTCTTCCACATCTACAAGGACCTGGAGGGAAAGCGCGTCCAGACGGTGGGGTGGGAGAAGAGCGAGGAGGCGATGCGGGTGGTCATGGATTCGATCAGGCGGTACGAGGAGGCGTATGTGGTGGTGTCGGGCCCTTGACCCCTTAGGGGGTAGGACCTGGTGGGTAGACCACCATGGAACGCGTGTGGCGTGTGGGGAACTGACGGAGAGAGGGGCGAGGTACGGCGCGTGTAGGTTCGTGTGTTGGTGAACTCTCTCTACAGCCGATCCTACTCGCGCTCTACCTCCCTCCTCATCCCGTCAGTCTCCCACACGCCACACGCGTTTCATGGTGGTCTACCCTCCAGGTCCTACCCCTACTTCCGGGCTACCGGCCCATGCTCGAACGGCTCCGTCGGATGCCGCATCAGGAACTTGTCGTACACCAGCGCCGCCAGC
>DASTSH010000098.1:0-7139 GCA_035760785.1 Gemmatimonadaceae bacterium
CGCCGGCACGAGGGCGATCACCGCCGCGAGCACGGCGGCGATGGTGGCTGCGGCGGCGCGCGCCCGGCCGACGCTCGCTGGCGTGCGACGTCCCATGACTCCTCCGGAGCACGCCGTCGACGACCGGCGGCGCGCCCGTGCGCACGGTGGACTGGTCGCGCACACCGCTCGGTCCGGTGGAGACGTGGCCGCAGAGCCTGCGGATGATGGTGCGCCTCCTCCTCGCGAACCGCTTCCCGCTCCTGCTCTGTCGGAAGCTCACCCATACCATGGAGGGCACGGGGCTGGGCCTCGCGATCAGCCGCGACCTGGCGCGCGGCATGGGCGGGGATCTGCGCGTGCGGAGCGCGGTGGGGCAGGGGGCGGCGTTCACGCTCACCCTGAGGAAGGGGTAGCCGAGGAGCGACATCCGCGCGCGTCGCAGATCACGCGGGCGGAGCTCGATCCCGGTGGCGCCTTCCCCGACGCCAACCGGAGCAAGCGGCTCTGGACGCGACCGCCGACGGCGAGCCGAGGGGGCCGCCGCCGACGAACGCGGTCACACCCGGGCCTTCTGCGCGGCGCCCAACGTGGCCGCGCCGGCGGAGAGCGCGAGGCCGAGAAGTGCGAGCCACGCGGCCTTCGCCGCATCGCCCTTGTTCTCCGACACCACCTCGCCGGCACTCTGCTGGATCGTGTCCATCGCCGACTGCGCACGCCGCGCGAGTGTGTCCGCGACTCGCGCGGGCTGTCCGCCCCGCCCCGCAGCGCCGGCCGTGGCCGTCGCCGCCGTGGTGGCGACCTGCAGCGCCCCGCCAACCAGCGAGCCGATGCCCCTGGTCAATAGCCCGAGCGCGAGGATGGTGTAGAGTCCCCACATGATGAAGCCGTGAATCGCGCCGTCCCCGCGCGTCAGTATCCCGGCCATGCGACCGACCACCAACCCACCAACATAGAGCGAGATGAGCGCGGTCACGATCAGCCAGATCGCCGCTCCTATGCCAACGCCCTTCGCCGATGCATCGGGGCTCACGGCCGACAGCCCGATGGCGGCGCCAAGCAGGGAGAAGAGGATCTGGAGTGCCATGGCGACGACCAGTCCGGCGAACACGGCGCCCCAACTGAGCCGGAATCCCGTGTGCTCGACCACCGGCTCCCGGTCTCCCCTGCGCGTGATCTCGATTTCCGACATGTGCCCTCCGCGGATGATGCAGCCGACCCGTGCAGGACCGCCTCCGGTACGCAGCAGCCTGCGCACGCACCATACGGCGCAGCAATAAGCCCGCCAACGACATCGACGGCGCCCCGCTCCGGGCGACTCCCCGGCGTGGACGAGTCCGCCGTAGCGCGCGAGGCGTCCAGTCGCGATCGCTCCGCTGCGGGTGACCCGGCGATTGCCTCTCGCTCGACGTCCGTCTCCGTGCGACATTGGGTGCAGCGTTCGCGGCATGCCGGCCGGCTGCCGCGTGGCGACGCGGGCCTCCGCGCGATGGCCGTAGTCACCCTTTGCCGAGCAGTCTCCCGTGAACGATCTCCTCGATCGCTTTCACGATGCCGTGGCCGAACGATATGCCGTCCAGCGCGAGATCGGCCGCGGCGGCATGGCGACGGTGTACCTGGCGGACGATCTCCGCCACCACCGTCCCGTGGCCGTGAAGGTGCTGCACCCGCACCTGGCGCTGAGCCTGGGGCCGGAGCGCTTCCTGCGCGAGATCCAGATCGCGGCGGGGCTTCAGCACTCGCACATCGTCCCGCTCTACGACTCCGGGCGCGCCGGAGAGCTGCTGTACTACGTGATGCCGTTCATCGACGGCGAGTCGCTGCGCCAGCGGCTCGACCGCGAGCGCCGTCTCCCGCTCGACGACGCGCTGCGGATCGCGCGCGCCGTGGCCGCGGCACTCGACTACGCGCACCGCCACCGGATCGTGCATCGCGACATCAAGCCAGAGAACGTGATGCTGCAGGAGGGCGATGCGCTGGTCACCGACTTCGGCATCGCGAAGGCGGTGAGCGCGGCGGTCGCGGAGAACCTCACGCAGACGGGGATGGCGATCGGAACGCCGAGCTACATGAGCCCCGAGCAGGCCGCCGGCGAGCCGGAGCTGGACGGGCGCAGCGACATCTACGCGCTCGGGGCGATGCTCTACGAGATGCTCGCCGGCGCCCCGCCGTTCGTGGGCGCCACGCTCCAGGCGGTCCTCGCGAAGCTGTTCACCGAACCGGTGCCGCCGCTCTCCGGCGTGCGCGATGACCTCCCCGAGTGGCTGGACGGCGTGCTCCAGACGGCGCTCGCCAAGTCCCCCGCCGCGCGCTACGCCACCGCCACGCAGTTCGCGCAGGCGCTGGCCTCCCCCGGCGGTGGGATCACCCCGCCGGAGGTGCGCGCGGGGGCGGCGCGGTCGATCGCCGTGCTCCCGTTCGTGAACATGAGCGCCGATCCCGAGAACGAGTACTTCACGGACGGGATCGCCGAGGAGATCATCAACGCGCTCACCAAGGCGCGCGCCCTGCGCGTGGCGTCGCGCACCTCCGCGTTCGCCTTCAAGGGGAAGAGCGAGGACATCCGCGAGATCGGGCGGAAGCTCCAGGTGGGCACCGTGCTCGAGGGGAGCGTGCGCAAGGCGGGGGCGCGGCTGCGCGTCACGGCGCAGCTCGTGAGCGTGGCGGACGGCTATCACCTCTGGTCCGAACGGTACGACCGGCAGCTCGAGGACGTGTTCGCGATCCAGGACGAGATCGCGGACAACATCGTGCGCGCGCTGCGCGTGATCCTGAGCGAGGAGGAGCGGCGCGCCATCGAGAAGCCGGCCACGGCCAACGTGGAGGCGTACCAGTACTACCTGCGCGGGCGGCAGTTCTTCCACCAGTTCCGGCGGACGGGGATCCAGTTCGCGCGCCGGATGTTCGAGCGGGCGATCGAGATCGATCCCGAGTACGCGCTCGCCTACAGTGGAGTGGCCGACTGCTGCGCCTTCCTGTACATGTACTGGGACGGCAGCCGGGCGAACCTCGAGGGCGCCGAGTCCGCGAGCCGCAAGGCGCTGGAGCTCGACACCGAGCTCGCCGAGGCGCACGCATCGCGCGGCTTCGCCCTCGCGCTGAGCCGCCAGTACGACGAAGCGCGCGCCGAGTTCGAGACGGCGATCCGGCTCAACCCCAACCTGTACGAGGCGCACTACCTGTACGCGCGCGCCTGCTTCCAGGAGGGAAAGCCGGAGGATGCGGTCCGCCACTACGAGGACGCCGCGCGCGTGCGCCCCGAGGACTACCAGGTGCTGTTCCTGATGCCGGCGCCGCTGAAGGCGCTGGGACGCACCGCCGAGGCCACGGCGTCGATGCGCCGCGGGCTCCAGCTGGTGGAGCGGCACCTCGAGCTCAACCCCGACGACGCGCGTGCGCTCTACCTCGGCGGCGGGGCGCTGATCCAGCTCGGCCAGCGGGAGCGCGCGCTCGAGTGGGCGAACCGCGCTCGCGCCATCGACCCGGAGGACCCCGGGGTGCTCTACAACCTGGCATGCCTCTACGCCATCGGCGGGATGCACGAGGAGGCGCTGCGCTGCCTCGACCAGTCGATCCGCAACGGCTTCGGGCACCGCGAGTGGCTCGAGCACGACACGGATCTCGATCCGATCCGCGAGGACCCGCGCTTCCAGACCCTGTTGCAGACACTGTGAGATGGGAACGAGCCGACTCGAGGCGTTCAGCGATGGCGTGCTCGCCATCATCATCACGATCATGGTGCTCGAGCTGCGCGTGCCGCACGACGCGAGCCTCGCCGCCCTGCGCCCGCTCCTTCCGGTGGCGCTGAGCTACGCGCTGAGCTTCGTGTACCTCGGCATCTACTGGAACAACCACCACCACATGTTCGGGGTGACGCACCGCGTGACGGGGGGGATGCTCTGGGCGAACCTCCACCTGCTCTTCTGGCTCTCGCTCGTGCCGTTCGTCACGGGGTGGATGGGAGAGAACCACTTCGCGCCGGTGCCGACCGCCGCCTACGGGGTGGTGCTGCTGCTGGCCGGGTGCGCGTACACGCTCCTGGAGCGGGTGATCATCGCCAGCCAGGGCGAGGACTCCATGCTCTCGGCCGCGGTGGGGAAGGAGCGGAAGGGGAAGGTCTCCGTCGTGATGTACGTGACCGCCGTGCCGCTCGCCTTCGTGCACCCGTGGCTGGCGGACACGCTCTACGTAGCCGTGGCGCTCCTGTGGCTCATCCCCGATCGCCGCATCGAGCGGGCGGTGGCGCGCTACTCCTCCTCGACCAGCGGCTCGTAGTCACGCTCCCGCAGGTGCACCGCCTCCGGCGCCTTCCGCCGGAGCCTGAGGTTCAGCATCTCCACCGCCACGGCGAAGGCCATGGCGAAGTACGTGTACCCCTTCGGGATGTGCACGCCCAGCCCTTCGGCCAGCAGATTGGTGCCGATGAGCACCAGGAACGCGAGCGCCAGCATCTTCACCGTGGGGTGCCGTTCCACGAACGCGCTGATGGGCCCGGCGGCGCCGAGCATGATGCCGAGCGCGATCACGTTCGCCGCGATCATGATCGACACCTGGTCCACCATCCCCACCGCGGTGATCACGGAGTCGAGGGAGAACACGATGTCGATCAGCATGATCTGCGCGATCACCGTCGGCACCGATCGCGGCTCGCGCGCCGGCGCGCTCCGGTCGTGTTCCACCCCTTCCAGCTTCCCGTGAATCTCGAAGGTGGCCTTCGCGATCAGGAAGAGCCCGCCCGCGATGAGAATGACGTCGCGCCCCGAGATGCCGCGCGAGAGCACGGTGAAGAGCGGTTGCGTGAGCCGCACGATCCACGCGATCCCCAGCAGGAGAAGCAGCCGCGTGACGAACGCGCCCAGGAGGCCGAGCCGCCTCGCCCTCGGCCGCTCCTCGGCGGGGAGCTTCCCGCTGAGGATCGCGATGAAGATGATGTTGTCGATGCCGAGGACGATCTCGAGCGCCGTCAGCGTGAGCAGCCCCAGCCAGGCATCTGGATCGGCGAGCCAGCCCATGCGGGTTCTCTCCCGGTTCGATGTTCGGCATGACGGCGACTCCGCCACCGTGGCGTGGCGAAGGGTGATGCACGAGCGCGATCAGGGCAGGCGCCAGATGTCGAGCACGCCGGTGGTGCGGTGATCGTTCGCGCTCCCCTCGGGGAGCGCGATGCGGCCATCGACGACGATGGGGCTGTTCCAGTGGCCGTCGCCGCAGTCGAGCTTCCCGAGCTGGCGCCCGCTCTCCGGCTGATACACGCGCAGGCCGCCGTCGGGATCGTACACGTAGAGCAGCCCGCCGGCCACCACGGGGCTGGTACCGCCGTTGTGGTTTCGCCACGCCTGCCGGAGCTGGCCGCCGTCGAGCGTCCACGCCGCCGTGCCGCCGTCATCGGCGGCGAACATCCACGTGCGCCCGCCCTGGTGCAGCACCGCCGGCGCGGTGAACAGATCGCCCCCGGAGGGCGTGCGCACTGTCTGCGCTTCTCCGCCGCGGTGCGGCTCGCGGCCGCGCATCTTCCGCAGATCGAGCAGCCGGATGGTGCCGTCCTTCCCCCCCTGCGCCACCAGGTCGCCTCCCAGCAGCACGGGCGACGTGGAGCCGAGGTCCGCGTCGGAGGAGCTCAGCTCCTCCGTGTTCGTCGGCGTGTAGTTGCCGAGCATCTCCGTTGCGGTCGAGTCGAGCACGATGGTGGCGTCGCCCCAGTTGGTGCGCCCGTCCCACCGCCCGTTCCCCGTGGCGACGAGGATCGCCCCGGTGGCCGAGTCGATCACCGCCCCCGCGCGCCCCCAGATGGCGGAGCCGCTCTCGGAGCAGGAGGAGGGATCGATCAGCTCCCGCCGGTCGCTGCACAGCGAGTTCCACACGCGCAGCAGGCGGCCGCTCGCGGCGTCGAGCAGCGCCACGTGCCCCTGGTACGGCGGCGCATCGCCGATGTAGCCGCCAGTGGTCGCGACGATGCGCCCGTGAAAGTAGTTGAGCGACGAGGCGATCTTCTCGCGCTTCGGGAGCGTGGTGACCGCCGTGCGCCACACGGCGCGCCCATCCTCCACCGCCAGCTTCTGGATGCGGCCGTCGGGGGAGGCGGCGTAGATGTGGGCGCGATCGGGATCGGCCACGGGCGTGGCGTTCGTGATGCGGGCAGAGCGCGCCCATTCGTCGTAGCCGGGGGGCGTGTACGTCCAGAGGATGGCGCCGTCGCCGGCGTCGATGGCGAGCGTCTTCCCGTACGTGGTGGTGACGAAGAACACGTCGTGCGTGCCGCCGGCCACGCGCGCCCCGCGCAGGTAGATGGGGGAGGCGTCCACGGTGCCGGGGAGCGTCACGCGCTGCCGGCGCAGGGCGCCGAGGCTCGCGGCATCGATGCGCGTGGGCGCGACGGAGGCGCTCGAGCGGGCGACATCCCACCCGAAGCGGGGCCAGTCGTCACCCGCCGCGCGGCCGGGGTCCGCGCCGCGAACGACGAGCGCGATCGTGCAGAGCGCGATGAGCTGTCTCATGGCGTGCGGGGTGAAAGACACACGTTACGACCGGATTCCATTCCCCGCACGTTTGGCGCCGCCGCGCTCCGGCGGCGCGCCCGCGATCACGGCTCCAGGTGGCGCACGATGGGCTCGCTTCCATGCTGGTGCGCGTCGACGATCCAGCCGTACAGCCACTGGCCATCCCCGGCGCGGATCGCGCCGTACACCGCGCGCACCCACCCCGTGGGGGTCTGCGTGCGGGCATCGGCGACGGCGGCCAGCTCGATCGGCGGCACGTCGAGGCACCCGTAGAACGGCGTGCCGTCCTTCACGATAGCGCGGGCCACGCCACCCCCGCGCACGTTGATCCAGCTCCACGTGAGCATGGTGTACCTGATGCCTCGCGCGCGGTCGGCGGCGGGACCCAGGTCCTCGGCCGGGCTGCCGTAGATGGCGTACGGGATCGCGGCCGTGCGCTTCGAGTTCAGGTACTTCATGTCGGCGGGGATCGAGTGCACCGACACCCTGACCGGATTCGGGAGGCGCCTCGCGCAGGGGGTGCCGGTCCCGCGCCGCTGCCCCTCGCCCGTCCACGGCGCCGTGGGCGCCGGCACCCACTTCCTGGCGGAGCCGTCGCGCACGAAGCGAAGCCCCGAGCTGTCCAGCTCCGACACGAGCACGTGGCCGTAGTGCACGGCGCTC
>DASTSH010000099.1:0-2464 GCA_035760785.1 Gemmatimonadaceae bacterium
TCGCCGGCGACCGGATCGGGAATGCCGATCACCGCCGCTTCGGCCACGGCGGGGTGCTCCAGCAGCGTGCTCTCCACCTCGAACGGCCCGATCAGATGCCCCGAGGACTTGATCACGTCGTCGGCGCGTCCCACGAACCAGAAGTAGCCATCCGCATCCACGCGGGCGAGGTCGCCGGTGAGATACCACCCGCCGGCGAAGCACTTGCGGTAGCGCTCGTCGTCGTGGAGATAGCCGCGGAACATCGACGGCCACCCCGGCCGGAGCGCGAGCTCTCCCTGCCGCCCGGGCTCCGTCACCACCTCCGCTCCGTCTGCCGTGCGTCGCACGATGGCGGCGTCCACCCCGGGGAGCGGGCGCCCCATGGAGCCGGGGCGGATGGGCATGCTCGCGAAGTTCGCGATCATGATCCCGCCGGTCTCCGTCTGCCACCAGTTGTCGTGGATGGGGCGGCCGAGCGCCTCCTGGCCCCACACCACGGCCTCGGGGTTGAGCGGCTCCCCCACGCTGGCGATGAGACGGAGCCGGCTCAGGTCGAACTGCTTCGGCATCTCCGCGCCCGCCTTCATGAGCATCCGCACCGCGGTGGGCGCCGTGTACCACACGGTCACGCGCTCGCGCTCGAGGATCCCGTACCAGCGCGCGGCATCGAAGTCCGCCTCGTCGACGATGGACGTGATGCCGTTGGTGAGCGGGGCGATGATCCCGTACGAGGTGCCGGTGACCCAGCCGGGATCGGCAGTGCACCAGAAGATGTCGTCGGGGTGGAAGTCCAGCGCGAGCTTCCCCGTCACGTGGTGCGCGAGCACCGCGCGATGCACGTGCACGGCGCCCTTGGGCGTCCCGGTGGTGCCGCTCGTGAAATGGAGGAGCGCCATCTGCTCGGGGTCGGTGGGCGGGACGGCGAACGCGTCGCTCGCCGAGTCCATGAGCGCGGCGAGATCCCGGGTGCCGGCGACGTCCGCCGACGCGCCGTCCTCCGGCGCCAGCAGCACGTGTGTCAGTCGCGGCAGCCGGTCGCGGATCGGCTCCACCTTCCGGCGGTAGAGCGTGCGCGTGGTCACGAGCACGCTCGCGTCACCGAGCGACAGGCGGGTCCGGATCGGCTCCGGCCCGAAGGCGGAGAAGAGCGGCGAGAACACGGCGCCGTACTTGAGCGTGCCGAGCGCCGCGATGTAGAGCTCGGGGATGCGCCCGGCGAGCGCGAACACGCGCTCGCCTCGTTGCACGCCCAGCGCGGCGAGCACGTTGGCGAACCGGTTGGTGAGTCGCGCGAGGTCGCCGTAGGTGAAGTCGAGGCGCGCGCCATGTCGGCCCAGCCAGCGCAGCGCGAGCCGCGCTGCGCGCTCGCCGGTGGCGTGCCGATCCACCGCCTCGTACGCGATGTTCAGCCCGGCGCCGCCGGGGAGGCCGGACAGCTCCTCGTGGAGCGCCGCGCTCCACGAGAACGCGGCGCGCGCGCTCGCGTAGTCGGGCATGTTCGGCGCGACCGTCCAGCCGGATGTCTCCTTGTGGATCACGCCGCGCGATGGGGCGAGGACGGTCCGGGCGAGCGATACGGACATGGGCGGCGACCTCCAGCGGAAGTGACCTCGATCCGCGCGCGGATCACGCGTGCGGCGCACCGTGGATGTCGTCGAGCATGCGCCGGTAGCTCGACTGGTCGATCTCCCCTCGTGCGTAGCGCTCCTTCAGGATCTGCTCGGCGCGGTCGGGCCCCGGCGTGGCCGACCCCTCACCGTCGCCGGTGCGCCCGCCGCGCCCGCCGAGCATGCGCGACAGCGCCACCGCGATCCCCACGAACACGACGAGCCAGAACCCCCAGGCGAGCAGCATCCACCCGCCCATCCCACCGCCCCCGCCGCACATGGGGCACCACCAGCGCCCCTGCGCGGCGACGATCGCGACGTTCGCGAACATGGGTACCTCCTGTCTCGCGCCGACATCGTGGCGCGTGCTCCATGGCTACGATCGCGCGCCGGCGTCGTCCATTGGGGGTTGCCCGCCACCGATGTAAGGGAATGCCGGGATTCGCGCGCGCCCCGCCATGGTCCCGCCCGCGTGGGCAGCGGCCGGACTCGCGATGCGGCAATTCCACGACGTGCATCGCGCGCTCGGGTGCATCATGATGGAGGCAGCATTCACGGGAGGACCCCATGCCCGGACGGCGCATTCTCATCGTCTACGGCACCAGGTACGGGCAGACCGCCAAGGTCGCCGGCCGCATCGCCGACCTGCTCACGTCCGCCGGCGACACCGTCGTGGTCGAGAACGCGGATGACCTCCAGCCCATGCTCGTGCCCAGGAACTTCGATGGGGTCATCGTGGGCGGCTCGATCATCTACGGCCATCATCAGCGGTCCGTCCGCCGGTTCGTGCGCACGCACCGCGATGAGCTCAATGCCATGCCCTCGGCGTTCTTCTCCGTCAGCGGCTCCGCGGCGAGCCGCGACGAGGCGTCGCG
>DASTSH010000100.1:0-4830 GCA_035760785.1 Gemmatimonadaceae bacterium
CCATGACCGACACCACGATGGTCGCCGCCACCACCGCCGCGCGTGACGACGTCCCGCCGCTCGCGGCGCGGGTCGACCAGCTCTCCGGCGAGGGCGCGCTCGACGTGTTCCGCCGCGCCATGGAGCTCGAGCGCGCCGGCCGCTCGATCGTGCACCTCGAGCTCGGCGCGCCCGATGTGGAAGCGCCGGCGCACGTGGTGGACGCCGCCGTTGCCGCCCTGCGCGCGGGCGACGCCCGCTACGTGGCGCCGCAGGGGCTCCCCGAGCTGCGCGAGGCGATCGCCGCCGACGTGCGCTCGCGCGGGATCGCCGCGGACGCCGATCAGGTGATCGTCACGCCGAGCGCGAAGACGGCCGTCTTCTACGCGATGCTGGCCACGGTGGAGCACGGGAGCGAGGTGCTCGTCCCCGACCCCGGCTTCCCGATCTACCCGTCGATGGCGCGCTTCGCCGGCGGCGTGCCGGTTGGCTACGCGCTCGACGCCCGCAACGCGCCCGATGTGGACGACATCGCGCGGCGCATCGGCCCGCGCACGCGGGTGCTCTGCCTCAACTCGCCGAACAACCCCACGGGCGGCGCGCTCGACGCCACGGCGATGGCGCGGCTCGCCGAGCTGGTCGCGCGGCACGACCTGCGCGTCGTCACCGACGACATCTACTCGCGCCTCGTCTTCGAGGGCGAGCGCGCGCCGGCCATCGCCGCCCACGACGGCGCGCGCTCGCGCACGCTGCTCGTGGATGGCTTCTCGAAGACGTACGCGATGACCGGCTACCGCCTCGGCTACCTCGTGGTGCCGCGCCCGTGGGTGGAGCCGCTCGTGACCATGGCCGTCAACGGCCACACCTGCGTGCCGCCGTTCATCCAGCGCGCGGGGATCGCGGCGCTGACCGGCCCGCAGGACATGGTGGCGGCGCAGGTCGCCGCGTATCGCGCGCGGCGCGACCTGCTCGTGCGCGGGCTGAACGCGCTGCCGGGGGTGCACTGCCCCATCCCGGCCGGCGCGTTCTACGTCTTCCCCGACTTCTCCGCGCTGCTCGCCTCGCACGGGCTCACCTCGCGGACGTTCGCCGACCGTCTGCTCGAGGAGCATGGGGTGGCGGCGATCGACGGCGCGGCGTTCGGCAGTCGCGGGGAGGGGCGCCTGCGTCTCTCCTTCGCGTCGGCGCAGGCGGACCTCGACGCGGCGGTGGAGCGGATCGGCGAGGCGGTGGCGGCCCTGAGCGGATGAGCGGACGCTCTTGCGCCGTCGCGGCGCCGGCTCCAAGGTAGACGCTCCGGCGCTCCCGTTCCCATCACCGCCTCCGTCGGCGCGACCCATGACGACACCACGGTCCGGTGATCCGATCTATTCGTTCGGCGAGTACGAGCTCGACACGCGGCGGCGCGAGCTGCGCCGCGCCGGCGAGCGCCAGCACGTCGAGCCGCAGGTGTTCGACGTGCTGGCGTACCTGTTCGCGCGCCGCGACCGGGTCGTGACGAAGGAGGAACTGCTCGACGGCGTGTGGGGGCATCGCTACGTGGCGCCGACGACGTTGAACAGCCGCATCAAGCACGCGCGGCAAGCGATCGGGGACGACGGCGCCGCGCAGCGCGTGATCCGGACCGTCCACGGGCTGGGCTACCGCGTGGTCGCCGAGGTCGAGGAGCGCGGGGGCGCCCCGCCGGCGAGCGCTGCGCCGCTCGAGCAACGGATCCGTTTCTGCACCGCATCCGATGGCGTGCGCATCGCCTACGCGACGAGCGGAACGGGACCGCCGCTCGTCAAGCCGGCCAACTGGCTGACGCACCTGGACTACGACTGGGAGAGTCCAGTCTGGCGCCACTGGCTGCGCGAGCTGTCGCGCGACCACACGCTGGTCCGCTACGACGAGCGCGGCTCCGGTCTCACCGATCACGACGTGGACGATCTCTCCTTCGAGGCGTGGGTGCACGACCTCGAGACGGTCGTCGACGCGATGGGACTCGAGCGGTTCCCGCTGCTCGGCATCTCGCAGGGATGCGCCGTGGCGATCGCCTACGCCGTGCGCCATCCGGAGCGGGTCACCCGCCTCGTGCTCTACGGCGGGTTCGCGCAGGGCGTCATCAGCCGCGCCCGCACCCCGGCGGAGCTGGACCAGACGACCATGGTGATGCGCGGCATTCCGCTCGGCTGGGGACATGACAACCCGGCTTTCCGCCTCTTCTTCGCCGCGCGCTTCCTCCCCGAGGGGACGCCCGAGCAGATGCGCTGGTTCAGCGACCTGCAACGGGTCACGACCTCGCCGGAGATCGGCTCCCGCCTGCTCTCCACGGCGGCGACCATCGATGTGACCGAGCTCGCGCCGCGGGTGCGGGCGCCCACGCTCGTGCTGCACGCCACGGGCGACGCCGTCGCGTCGTTCGGCCAGGGGCGCAAGCTCGCGGCGCTCATTCCGGGGGCGCGATTCGTGCCGCTCGAGGGCCGCAACCACGTCTTGCTCGAGACCGAGCCCGCGTGGCCGCGCTTCGTCGAGGAGGTGCGTCGCTTCCTGGGAACCGGCACGGACGTCGTGCGCCTCCCCGTGCATCCCGGGATCGACTCGCCGGTCACGGCAGCGCCACGATCAGCGCCGCCACGATCAGTGCCGCGCTCCAGACCAGGTTCAGGTTGACCCACGCGCGACGCAGGATGCGCAGCCCCACCCAATCGTACACGGCCAGGGCGAGCACGGCGGTCGCGCCGAGATAGCCGATGGTGTGAATCAGCGGCGCGGTCACGGCGATCGCGTTCGTGCCCGCGTGCCCGGCCGCGACGAGCAGCGCCCCCTGTCCGCCGTCGAGCCACGGGGCGTGGTGGTGGTGCATCGTGGCCGCCGGCTGCAGCACGGCGCCGAGCACGAACGGGAGCACCATGAGCCCCGCGCCGTGTGCGGACGCCATGAGAAACGACCAGGTGGCGAGCTCCCGCGCACCCGCGCGCATGCCGCCCAGCCGGACGTGGCGGTGCCGCAGGAGTCCGTCGAGCGCGACGACGAGGAGCGCGGCGGCGACGATCCGACGCAGCCAGGACAGCGGCAGCACCTGCCCGAGCACGATCGCGAGCAGCACGGTCGCCGCGATCGCCAGCGCGTGTCCCAGGGCGAGCGGACCGAGCGCGCGCCACAGCGCGCGCCGGTCCCGCTCCTGCAGCCCCCGCCCCACCGCGAACAGCCACCCCATCGCCGGGTTGATCCCGTGTGCGGCGCCGAGAGCGAGCAGGGAGAGCCAGGGGAGCGATGCATCGGTCATCATCAGTCCGCGTAGCAGAACGAATCGGAGGACGCGTCCCCTCCCTGGAGCCGCACCTGATGCGGGCGCAAGCCGTCCTCGAACTCGACGAGGAAATCGGCGTCGAACGCGATTCCTCCCGTGGACGCCACATCGACCTTCGCCATCCACCCGCGAATGCCGTCCGGGTAGAACTGCGCGTCCCACGGCGTGTAGAGCGCGTTCGTCACGTACACGCGGCGTCCATCGCGGCTGATCTCGACCATCTGCGGTCCGCCGTTCAGCGCCCGCTCCCCGCTCTTCGGGTGTGGCGTCCGCCGCACGATCCCGCCGATGCGCAGCGTGCCGGTGAGCTGCGGGTCGAGCGGGTCGCGCACATCGTACTGGCGCAGCTCGCCCGTCCCCCAGCAGCTCACGTACAGGAAGCGGTCGTCCAGCGACAGGTTGATGTCCGTGACCAGCGGCGGCACGGCCCCGAATCCCTGGAGCAGCGGCGGGAGCGTCGACGGGTCGGCCGGCTCGGCGGGGATCTCGGTGACCTTGCGCACCTCCCAGCGCCCGGTTGCGTCGTCGCGATACCACATCCAGATGGAGCTGGAGAGGTCCGCGAGGCTGAGGACGACGCCCACGAAGCCGTGGCTCCGCCTCGGATCGTGCGCGGGGCGCAGCTCGAGCACCATCTGCTGCTCGGCGCCGAGCTCCAGCCTCTGCACGTGCGTGCGACGGCGCAGATCCCAGACGTGCAGAGCGTGGCCGTACTTGCCGGCGAGGAGGAGCTCCGGATTCACGCCGCCCCGCACCATGTTCGGCGTCCCCCACTCGCTCGTGATCATCGTGTCGTGACCGAGGTGCCACCAGAAATCGTACGCCAGATGCTGCGGCCCGCGGTCGCGCTCCCACGGCCCTCGCAGCTCGAACGTCTCGTGGTCGAGCACGAAGATGCCGCCCGGCCCGCCGCCGTCGCGCGCGCCGAGCGCGTTGATGTAGACGCCGTCGGGACCGCAGTGCACGGTGTGCGGCGCGGCGTACCCCGTCTTCGCCATCACCTCCTCCCCCTCGATCACTTTCACGAGGCGCGGCGCACGAGGGTTCGGCGCGGTGTCGACGACGTGGATGCGCGAGCTGTGCGTTCCCGGCACCACCAGATAGCGCCGCTCCACATGCGGGTTGGGCGCGTAGGCGCAGAGGTGCGAGCTGCAGGCGTTCCAGCCGAAGTGGTGCAGCTCGTTCCCCCCGTTCGGGAGGTCGAGTCGACCCACCAGTCGCCCGTAGTCGGGTGAGGCCGGGTCCGTGTCGACGACGCCGATGGCGTCCTTCTTCCCGTTCTCCCCCGTGGTCAGCAGCGCGACGTAGGCCAGCGCCTCCGCCGGCGCCTCGCCGGCCATCGTGGGCGAAGGATAGAACGTGGGATCCGGGAGCATGCGTGCCATGGTCGCCTCCTCTGGCGAGATCAACTGGTTGGCCGGCACGGGAGCCCCCCGACCGGTGCGGCGATGATGTGTCGGTCGAGTCGCGAATACTTGGAGGCAGCGTGGAGATCGCGTGGACGTCGGGTGGAGATTCCTCCACCATGGACGAGAAAGGGGCGTCGCGGCGAATGCCGC
>DASTSH010000101.1:0-2170 GCA_035760785.1 Gemmatimonadaceae bacterium
GCGCCGCCACGATCTCCTCGGCGCCCAGCGCGCTGTCGAGGCGCAGCACGAAGTCGCGGTCGAACGCCTCGGCCTGTAGCGCCTCCAGCGGGGGCACCACCGACACCACCGTCCCCAGCGACTCCGCCTTCTTCACGACCAGGAACGCCCGCGCGCCACGCAGCGTGGTGCCGGCGGCGAGCCTGACGCGCACCAGCACGCCGCGGCCGGTCACCGCCGCCATCGACGCCGGCGTGGGGCGCGATGGCCGCGACGGAGCGGACGGCGCCGCGGCCCCCCCGGGCGCTCCCGGCGCGGGGCGCGCTGCCGCCGCCAGCGCCTTCAGCCGCTCCACCGGCGACGCCACATCCACCTCGTCGGCCCTCCCCTGCACCGACGCCTCGATCGCCGCCTCGAGCGCATCCGCGCCCGTGAACAGCGCATCCATCAGCGCCGGCGTCACCGACTGTGCCCCCCGCCGCACCCGATCGAGCACGCTCTCCAGCTCGTGCGCGAGCTCGGTCACCGCGCGGTAGCCCATCGTCGCGCTCATCCCCTTCACCGTGTGCACGGCGCGGAAGATGGCGCTCACGGGCTCCATCGCCCCCGGCTCCCGCTCGAGCGCGAGGAGCTGGTCGTTCAGCACCGACAGATGCTCCCGACTCTCCGTCAGGAACAGCTCGGCGTATTTCGCGAGATCCATGGTCCCTAGGCGCGCCGGCGCGCGCCCCGCCTGGTCACGCCGCCTCGCGGCCGCGCCGCCACCCGGTCACCCGAGCACCCGCTGCACCGCTTCCAGCACCCGGCTCGGCTGGAACGGCTTCACCACGAAGTCCTTCGCGCCCGCCTGGATCGCTTCCACCACCAGCGCCTGCTGTCCCATCGCGCTGCACATCAGGATCTTGGCGTTCGCGTCCAGCTTCGTGATCTCCCGCACCGCATCGATCCCCCCCATGTCGGGCATCACGATGTCCATGGTCACGAGATCGGGACGCAGCTGCTTGTACTTCTCGATCGCCTGCACCCCCGTCTCCGCCTCGCCGATCACCTCGAATCCCGACTGCGTCAGGATGTCGGTGATCATCGTCCGCATGAAGATCGCGTCGTCGCAGACCAGCACCGTGTGACTCAACGTCCCATTCCTCCGCTCAAGCGAGCACTTGCGTGATGATGTCCTGGATGTCGAGGATGCCAACGACCTCGCCGTCGAGACGACCGAGCGCGCGCACCGTTCCACCCGGGATGAGCTCCGCCGCGTCGGTCTCGATCTCGACGTCGGCGACCCGCAGTACGTCCAGCACCTCGTCCACCGCCACTCCCACCACCTTCCCGCCGTGCTCCACGAGCACGATCGAGCCCCCGGCGCGCGCCGCGGCGCGCTCGCCGAGCCGCGCCCCGAGGTCGAGCACCGTCACGATCGTCCCGCGCACGTTGACGAGCCCCGCCACCTGCGCGCCGCCCCCCGGCAGCCGCGTGGGGCGGCGGAACGGGAGGATCTCGCGCA
The DNA here is from genome assembly GCA_035760785.1 of Gemmatimonadaceae bacterium. Lineage (GTDB taxonomy): Bacteria > Gemmatimonadota > Gemmatimonadetes > Gemmatimonadales > Gemmatimonadaceae > JADGGM01. The sequence goes on from DASTSH010000101.1 coordinate 1,484, forward strand.
CGGTGTCGAGCGACACGCCGTAGCGCCGGTCGGCCAGCCGGAAGATGAGCAGCTGGCCGGTGGTGGTGTCAGGAGTCGAGACGGTAGAAGCCGAAGACATCCAGCGGATCCGGGTGAGACAGGAGTTCGTCCGACCCGGCCGCCGCGGCCAGCGAGCGTGCGAGATCCGCCGGCAGCGGCGAGCGCAGGTCGATCGGCGCGCCGGTCACCGGATGCGGGAAGATGAGCCACGCCGCATGCAGGAAGTGCCGCTGCGGGGGGAGCGCCATCAGACGCCGCCCGCCACCTCCGCCATACGTGTCGTCCCCCACCACCGGATGTCCGATCGACGCCAGGTGCACGCGGATCTGATGCGTGCGTCCGGTCTCGAGGCGGCACGAGACGTACGTGGCGTGACCGCCGAAGCGCTCGATCGGACGCACGTGGGTGCACGCGCGCTTGCCGGTCTTCACCTTCGACGAGAAGCGGAGGCGATCGGTCGGATGCCGGCCGTGCAGCGTCTCGAACGTCTTCTCGGCGACGTCGCCCACGCAGATGGCGACGTACTCGCGCTCGATGGAGTGCGCGGCGAACTGCGCCTTCAGGTGCTCCCGCGCCCGGGGGTGCCGTGCGACCACCATGAGCCCGCTCGTGCCCTTGTCGAGGCGGTGCACGATCCCGGGCCGCGTGCGATCGAGATCGGGCGGG
>DASTSH010000102.1:0-4885 GCA_035760785.1 Gemmatimonadaceae bacterium
CTACACACGAACCTACACGCGCTCTACCTATCTCCTCATCCCGTCAGTCTCCCACACGCCACACGCGTTCCATGGTGGTCTACCCCCTACACACCACGCCCCTTTTACTGCGCCGAGCTGGTGATCCCCGTCAGCCCCCGCTGCTCCAGCAGCGGCTGGATGCTCGGATCGCGCCCGCGGAACGCCCGGTACATCGCCCCCGCATCCTCCGTCCCCCCGCGCGAGAGGATCATGTCGCGGAAGCGCTGGCCGTTCTCGCGCGTCATCCCGCCGTGCTCCTTGAACCACGCGTACGCGTCGTCGTCGAGCACCTCGCTCCACATGTACGCGTAGTACCCCGCGGCGTACCCCCCGCCCCAGATGTGCGCGAAGTAGCTCGTGCGGTAGCGCGGCGGCACGAGCGGCATGTCCACGTGGTAGCGCTGGAGCGCCTCGCGCTCGAACGCATCCACGTCCTGCTTCGGCGCGCCGGCCGGGAGCGTGTGCCACGCCATGTCGAGCAGCGATGCCGCGAGATACTCGGTGGTGGCGAAGCCCTGGTTGAACGTCCGCGCCGCCTTGATCTTGTCCACCAGCGCCTGCGGCATCGGCGCGCCGGTCTGATAGTGGTGCGCGTAGTGGGCGAGCACGCTCGGCTCCAGCGCCCAGTGCTCGTTGAACTGCGACGGGAACTCCACGAAGTCGCGCGGCACGCTGGTGCCCGCCAGCGTGGGATACTCCACGCGCGAGAACATCCCGTGCAGCGCGTGGCCGAACTCGTGGAACATGGTGGTCACGTCGTCGAACGTCAGCAGCGCCGGCTGGCCGGGCGCCGGCTTGGTGAAGTTCGCCACGTTGAACACCACGGGCTTGGTCCCCAGCAGCCCCGACTGGTCGACGAAGCTGTCCATCCACGCCCCGCCGCTCTTGTTGTCGCGCTTGAAGTAGTCGCAGTAGAAGAGCGCCAGCGACTTGCCGTCCGCGTCGAACACCTCGAACACGCGCACGTCGGGCTGGTACACGGGAATGTCCTTCCGCTCCTTGAACGTGAGCCCGTACATCTGGTGCGCCGCGTAGAACACCCCATCCTTCAGCACGCGGTCGAGCTCGAAGTACGGCTTGATCTGCGACTCGTCCAGGTCGTACTCGGCCTTGCGCACCTGCTCGGCGTAGTGCTGCCAGTCCCACGGCGCGAGCTGGAAGCCGCCGTGCTCCCGGTCCACCAGCGCCTGCATCTTCGCCGCCTCGGCGCGCGCCTTCGCCGTCGCCGGCGGCACGAGGTCGCTCAGCAGCTTGATCGCCGCCTCAGGCGTCTTCGCCATCTGGTCGTCCAGGTTGTAGGCGGCGTAGCTCGGGTAGCCGAGGATCTTCGCCCGCTCGGCGCGGAGCTGCGCCAGGCGCTGGATCACGGCGCGCGTGTCGTTGCTGTCGCCGTGCTCGGCGCGCTGCGTGGAGGCCTCGAACAGCCGCTGGCGCAGCGCACGGTTCTCGAGCGACACCTGCGCCGGCTGCTGCGTGGTGTTCTGCAGCGGGAGCACCCACTTGCCGTCCAGCCCGCGCTGCTTGGCGGCGGCCGCCGCGGCGGCGATCTCCCCCGCGGTCATGCCGGCGAGCTGCGTGCTGTCATCGACCACCACCGCGCCGGCCTTGGTGGCCGCCAGCAGCTCGTTCTGGAAGTCGGTGGTGAGCTTCGACTCCTCCTGGTTGAGCGCGCGGAGCCGGTCCTTGTCGGCCTCGGAGAGCTGAGCCCCCGAGCGCACGAAGTTCTTGTAGTAGCGCTCCACCAGGAACTTCTGCTCGGCGTCGAGCCCCAGCGCGTCGCGGCGGTCGTAGAGGCTCTTCACCCGCTGGAAGAGCCGGTCGTTCAGGTAGATCGCGTCGTTGTGCGCGGCGAGCTTGGGCGCCTCCTCGCTCAGCACCTTCTGGAGCGTGTCGTCGGTGTTCGCCTGCGTGAGCGCAAAGAACACCTTCGCCGCGCGCGTGAGCAGCGCGCCGGAGCGCTCCATGGCCACGATCGTGTTGTCGAAGGTGGGGGGCGCGCTCTGGTTGGCGATCTTCTCGACCTCGGCCAGGTGCTGCTTCATCCCCTCCTCGAGCGCCGGCTGGTAGTCGGCGTCGTGGATCCTGTCGAAGGGGGGCGCCTGGAAGGGGAGGGTGCTGGGCTGGAAGAACGGATTGGTGCGCTCGGCCGCGCTGGCGGATGGGGGCGGGGCGGCAGGCGCGCCGCCCTGCGGCGGTGCGTGGGTGCAGCCGGCGGCGGCCACACCGATGGCGATGGTCATCGATGACAGACGGAAACGAGTCATGGTCGAGTGTCCTCGGGACGGTGGCGCGGCCCGGACGGAGCCGGTCACGGTGGTACCCGTGTGCTGGCCGGTGGGTACCAATATGCCCTCGAACTCCCGGCCGCGCAGGGGCGGGCGGCCGGCGCGGCGCCAGCGCCCTCGCCCTCGCCGGCTCGCGTTGACGAGGAGCGAATGGGTGTATATGCTCCCAACATGAAGCCGTCCCGCCTCTCCCCCGCCAGGGCCGCCGAGATCGCCGCGACCTGCGCCTGCTTCAACGTCCGCAAGGCGGCGCGCGCGATCACGCAGCTCTACGACGATGCGCTCCGCCCCTCGGGGCTGCGCGCCACGCAGTTCACGCTCCTGGTCCACCTGGGTGGGCGTGGTCCCACGAGCGTCGGCGAGCTGGCCGACCACACGGTCACCGATCGCACCACGCTCACGCGGAACCTCGCCATCCTCGAGGAGCGGGGGCTCGTGGAGATCCGCCCCGGCGACGACGCGCGCGTGCGGCTGGTGGAGCTGACGCCGGCGGGACACCGGGCGGTGGCCGCCGCGGTGCCGCTCTGGGAGCACGCGCAGGACGCGCTCGCCGAGCGGCTGGGGGGGGAGCGGGTGGCGCGTCTGCGCGAGAGCCTCCGCGCCGTGACCGCGCCGGGCGCGCGCCGGAGCGGCGCGCGCTGAGCGGGGGGCGGGCGCGCCGGAACGCGCCCGCCCCCCGCGACGGCCTCACGGATAGGGCGTCACCGTCCCCATCTTCACCACCTCGAAGTCGCTGGCCGTGATCTGCTGCAGCTCGTGCAGATCGCTGTCGTTCCAGCGCGAGTCCGGCGCCCCCGAGATCATGAAGCCGACGCCCTCGTCGGCGACGAACGCGCCGTAGTGCTGGAGCGCGCGCAGGATCACCTGGTTGGTGTGCGAGAAGTGGGAGATGTCCACCGACGCCTTGAGGCGCACGCGCATCCCCATCGGCGGGAGCGACGTGCTGGTGCCGTCGCCCGCCGCGTGCCGCGCCGGGTAGATGTACCCGTTGCGCGTGTGGTCGCAGCTCATGCGGAGCGCGTGCTGGATGGCGCCGGCCACCACGGCCTCGTCGTAGCGCACGAGCCCGGGGAAGATCGGCAGCCCCGCCGCATCGGCCGACGTCCATCCGGCGGGACGGAGCGCGCCGGTGGAGAGGTCGAAGATCGCGCCGCTCGCCGCGGTCCAGCTCGCGCCGCCGTTCTGCGGGTACGCGCCGAACAGCTCGTACGCCTTCCAGTTGTCGGCGTCGATGACGATCACGTGCCGGTCGCCGGTGGCGTTCGGCCCACCCTGGATGGGGGCGTCCGCGGGGATGGGGTAGGGACCGGGATCGCTCTCGCTCGCGTAGCGGAAGCTCACCGGGACCTTCGCCTGCGTCCCGTGCACCACGACGTACGGGATCCCGTTCGGCGCGCCGTTCCAGACGGTGCCGAAGTCGGGGTGCAGAACGCGTCCGGCGCCGCAGCTCGCGATCAGCGTGGACGAGCCGGGATCCACCGGCGCCGCCGAGATGTCCTGATTCCACGGGTTCGACGCGGGGAAGGGGCGGGGAAGCTGTGTGCTGCCGTCGCCGCTCGTCGACGTCGCGTCATCGGCGACGGTGTTCCACCGCTGGTTGTCGCCGCCGTGGCAGGACCAGAGGATGATGCGCGTGCCGTTGGCCGAGCTCCCGGCGCGCGCATCCACGCATTTCCCGTTCACGCCGCGAATCTCGCCGTTGCTGGTGGCGGTCCACCGCTGGTTGATCCCGCCGTGGCACATCCACAAGCCGACCGGATCGCCGTCGCTGCCATGGTTGCCGAACACGTCGAGGCACATGGTGCCGCCGAACGCGCGGATGGTGCCGTCAGCCATCCACGTGAACGTCTGCGACTCGTTGCCCTTGCACGTCCAGAGCTGCAGGGTGTCGGGTTGCCCGGCGCCCGCCTGTGCGCCGTCGATGCACTGCGTGGCCACCATCTGGCTGGTGAGATGCATCGGCTTCCCCGCCGCGGCGAGCGCGAGGTCGCCGACGGCGCCGGGGGCGGTGGGAGCGGAGGGATGCGCGCTGTCGGAGCAGGCGCCGAACGCGAGGAGGGAGCTACAGGCGATGCCCAACGCGAGCATCGCGCGCATGAGGGGAGTGCGCACGGAAGGATCCTCCGAGGGTTCGTTCGGCGGCCCGACCGGCGTGGCCCGCGCCTCTGCGCGCGAGTGGTAGCCTCGTGGCTTTGCGAACCCGTCTTTCGACGGGGGTGCCCTTGTCGCGATGCTCCTGCGGAGCGAGCGATCCTGCCGACGTGTCGATTGCGAGGCGCCTGACGGCCGGGAGCGACCCGGCCCAGCGGCACCGCCGCACAAACTACGCGTCAGGCCGTGCCAGGCAAGCACGAATCGGGCGCGATTCGGCCACGCGCCTAACCGCGCGGTCAGTCGCCATGCGCTACCGCGCCCGCACCTCGCGCAGCACCGTGGCCATCTCGGGGACCACGAACGGCTTCTCGAGGAAGCCGTCGGCGTCCGCCATCACCCCGCGCGCCACGAGCTCCTCCTCGGCGTAGCCGCTCATGAACACGATGGGGAGACCCGAGCGGCGCGCGCGGAGGGCGCGCGCCGCG
>DASTSH010000103.1:0-23343 GCA_035760785.1 Gemmatimonadaceae bacterium
CGGTGGTAGGCGAGAGGGCGTAGGTAGAGCGCGAGTAGGTTCGGCGGTAGAGAGAGTCCGCCTACACGCGAACCTACACGCGCCGTCCCTCCCTCCTCTGCCCGTCAGTTCCCCACACGCCACACGCGTTCCATGGTGGTCCAGCACCTACCCTCTACCACCCATGCAGCTCTTTCATCCCATCGTCAGCTCCTGGTTCTCCGATGTCCTCGGTCCGCCCAGCGAGCCGCAGCGGCTCGGGTGGCCGGCGATCGCGAGCGGGGCGCACACGCTCATCCTCGCGCCCACGGGCACGGGGAAGACGCTGGCGGCGTTCCTGTGGGAGCTGAACCAGCTCATCGTCCGCGGCGCGGAGGAGCCGCTTCCGAACGCGGTGCAGATCCTCTACGTGTCGCCGCTCAAGGCGCTGAGCAACGACATCCACCGGAACCTCGAGCGGCCGCTCGCCGAGCTGCGCGCGCGGTTCGAGCACGCCGGCACCCCCTTTCCCGAGATCCGCGTCGCGGTGCGCACCGGCGCCACGCCCGCGTCGGCGCGCGCCCGGATGACGCGCAAGGCGCCGCACATCCTCATCACCACGCCGGAGTCGCTCGCCATCATGCTCACCGCGCCGAAGGGGCGCGGCATGTTCTCCATGGTGCGCGCGGTGATCGTGGACGAGATCCACGCCGTGGCGGGGACGAAGCGCGGCGCGCACCTCGCGCTCTCCCTGGAGCGGCTGGCGGCGCTGTGCGAGACCCCGCCGCAGCGCATCGGGCTCTCGGCCACCCAGCGCCCGCTGGAGGAGGTGGCGCGCTATCTCGGCGGCTGTGTCGCCGCCGCGGAGGAGAGCGCGCCACCGGCGTTCCGCCCGGTCACGATCGTGGACTGCGGGCTGGTGAAGCGGACGGAGCTCGCCGTGGTGTCGCCCGTGCCCGACCTCGCCGACGTGAGCGGGAGCGTGTGGCCGGCGGTGGCCGAGCTGGTGCTGTCGTACATCCGCGGCGCGCGGACGACGCTCGTGTTCGTGAACAACCGCGCGCAGGCGGAGCGGATCGCGGCGCGCGTGAACGCGCTCGCCGGCGAGGAGCTCGCGCGCCCGTACCACGGCTCGCTCGCGCGCGAGCGGCGCCTCGCGCTGGAGCGCGCGCTCAAGGCCGGGGAGCTGCCGGCGCTCGTCAGCACCAGCTCGCTGGAGCTGGGGATCGACATCGGCTCGGTGGACCTGGTGGTGCAGCTCCAGAGTCCGAAGCGCGTGGCCGCGGCGCTCCAGCGCGTGGGGCGCGCCGGGCACTCCCTCGGCGAGGCGAGCCGCGGCGTGTTCGTCCCCACGCACCGCGACGACCTGGTGGAGAGCGCCGCCATCGTCGGCGCCATGCGCGAGGGCGACGTCGAGCCCACCCGCGTGCCGCAGAACGCGCTCGACGTGCTCGCGCAGGTGCTCGTGGCCATGGCGTCGGTGGAGGACTGGACCTCGGCATCGCTGCTCCGGCTCGTGCGCTGCGCCTACCCGTACCACCGGCTCGCCCGCGCCGCGTTCGACGAGGTGCTGGGGATGCTCGCCGGCAAGTACGCGTCGGAGCTGGCGGCGGAGCTGGAACCGCGCCTCACCTGGGACCGCATCACCGACCGCGTCTCCGGCTCGCGCGGCAGCCGGCTCATGGCCACGATCTCCGGCGGTACGATCCCCGACCGCGGGCTCTACACGGTGCACCTCCCCGACCGCACGCGCCTGGGAGAGCTGGACGAGGAGTTCGTGCACGAGTCGCGGGTGGGCGACGTGTTCCAGCTCGGCTCCGCCACCTGGCGCATCGGCGCCATCGAGCACGACCGCGTGATCGTGACCCCCGCGCCGGGCGCGCCGGCGCGGATGCCGTTCTGGCACGGGGAGTTCTCCACCCGCTCCCCGGAGCTGAGCCGGCGCGTGGGCGCGCTGCGCCGCGAGCTGGCGGCGCACCCCGCCGACGATGACGCGATCGACGCGGAGCTCGCGGCCCGCTGGGCGTGCGACCCCGCCGCCGCGCGCTCGCTGCGCGGCTACATCGCCGAGCAGCGCGCGGCCACCGGTGTCGTGCCCGACGACGAGACGATCCTGATCGAGCAGTTCCGCGACGAGCTGGGCGCGGTGCGCATCGTGCTGCACTCGGTGTTCGGCGGACGCGTGAACGCGCCGTGGGGGATGGCGCTCGCGCAGCGCGTGCGCGAGGCGCTCGGCGGGGGCGATGCGCGGCGCGGTGTGGACGTACAGGTGCAGACCACCGACGACGGCATCATGCTCCGCCTCCCCGACCTCGGCGCCCCCGCGCCGGTGCACGCGCTGCTCGGGCTCTCGGCCGACGAGGCGCACCGGCGCGTGATGGACGAGGTGGGCACCACCTCGCTCTTCGGCGCGCGCTTCCGCATGAGCGCCGCGCGCGCGCTGCTCCTCCCGCGCGGCACGCCGCGCCGCCGCATGCCGCTCTGGCTGCAGCGGCTCAAGGCGCTCGACCTGCTCGAGGTGGTGCGCCGGCACCCCGGCTTCCCGATCCTGGTGGAGACGTATCGGGAGGTGCTGCAGGACGCGTTCGATCTCGACTCGCTGCGCGAGGTGCTGGACGCGATCGCGGCGGGGCGGATCGCCGTGCGAACCGTGGAGACGCCGCACGCGTCGCCGTTCGCGGCGAGCCTCCAGTTCGGCTTCGTGATGGACTGGATGTACGCCGACGACACGCCGCGCGCGGAGCGGCGCGCGGCGCGGCTGTCGGTGGACCGCGCGCTGCTCGGCGAGGTGATGGGGGAGGACGAGAGCGACGACGACACCGCGCGGGCGATGGCCGAGCTGCTCGCCGAGCGGCGCGGCACCGCGCCGGGGCGCCGCGCGCGGAGCGCCGACGAGCTCGCGCACCTGCTCGACCGCGCGGGCGATCTGGGCGTGGACGAGCTGCGCGAGCGCGTGGCGGAGCCCGAGGCGCGCCGCTCCCCGCGCGATCCGCTGGAGGAGCTGCTCGACGAGCGCCGCGCCATCGCGATTCCGTTCGACGGGCCGGACGGCGTGCAGTGGCGCGTCGTGCTCGCGGAGTCGTACGCCCGCTACGCCGCGGCGGCCGGCGTGGAGCGCCTGGCGACGGTGCGCGCGGGCGCCGAGCTCGCGGAGCGGCCGGCGGCGGAGGTGCTCCCCGCCGGGATGCTCGCGCCGGTGCTCGAGCCGCGCGCCGCGCGGCGGGAGATCCTGGCGCGGTACCTCGCGCTCTCCGGACCGGTGACCGTGCGCGAGATCCGCGCGCGCTACGGCTGGAGCGAGCGGTGGATCGAGTCGCGGCTCGGCGAATGGGAGCGGTCGGGGCGTCTGGTGCGCTCGCGCTTCCGCCGCGACGCCGGCGCGCCGGAGTGGTGCTCGCGCAAGGTCGCGGAGCTCGCGCGCCGGAGGGCGCTGGCGGCGCTCCGCCGGCAGATCCAGGCGGTGGATCTGGCGACGTTCGCGGCGTTCCTGCAGCGCTGGCAGCATGCCGACCCGCGCGACCGGCTCGATGGGCCCGGGGGGCTGGAGGTGGTGCTGCACCAGCTCGCGGGGGCGCCGCGCCCGCCGGAGGGGTGGGAGCGCGACTACTTCCCCGCGCGCCTGACGAGATACGACCCGGCGTGGCTGTCGCAGCTCGGCGCCGGGGGGCAGATGATGTGGGCGGGTGGGGGGCGCGTGGACGCCGCGGGGGCGATCGCGCTCGCGGCCGTGCGCTTCTTCGCGCGCGGCGACGCGGCGCTCTGGCTCCCGGCGGAGGTGGACGCGCCGCTGAGCGAGCGGGCGGTCGCGGTGCGCGACGCGCTCGCCCGGATGGGCGCGTCCTTCCTCGCCGACCTGCAAGGGGCCACGGGGCTCGGGATGATGGCGGTGCGCGATGCGCTGCGCGAGCTCGTGGCGGCGGGGGTGGTCACCAACGACACCATGGAGGCGATGCGCGAGGTGGCGCGGATGCGCGCGCTCCCGCCGCGCGCGCGGCGGGAGGAGCCCGACCCCGCGCGCTGGCTCCCGTCGAGCTTCACGCCGTCGCCGGGGCGGCCGGTGGTCCAGCGGCGCGCGAGCGCCGGCCGGCTTCCGAAGTGGCGGCGCCCCGACCTCCCCGGACCGAGCGCGGGGTGGGTGGGGCGGTGGTCGCTGCTGCGCCCGGGGGCAGGGGTGGCCGGGGGGGCGGGGGGGACAGTCGGCGGCTGGGGGACGCTCCCGCCGGAGGAGGAGCACGCGGAGGTGATCGCGCGGCAGTGGCTCGAGCGCTACGGCGTGGTGACGCGCGACTGGTGGCGCCGGGAGCGGCCGCCCGTGTCGTGGCGCGCGATCTACCGCGAGCTGCGGCGGCTCGAGCTGCGCGGGGAGGTACGGCGCGGCTACTTCGTGGAGGGGCTGAGCGGAGCGCAGTTCGCGCTCCCCGACGCGGTGGAGCGGCTGCGCGCGGCCCGCGAGGAGCCGCGCGAGGGCGCGCCCGTGGTCGTGCTGGCGGCGAGCGATCCCGCGAACCCGTACACGCTCCCGCTCGAGAGCGTGCCGCGCACATCGCTCGCGCGCCCGCGGGGGCGCGGCGCGCTCCTGGTGATGCGCGGCGGGGGGGTGCTGATGTCGGTGGAGGGGCGCGGGCGGCGCGTGCTGCTGGCGCCGGAGCTGCCCCCGGGGGAGGTCAGCGCGGCCGCGCGCGCACTGGGGGAGTCCCTGCGCCATGGCGCGGCATCGCGCGCGCGGGCGCGCGACGCGAAGATCGAGCTGATCGATGGCGCGCCGGCGGTGCGGAGCGCCCACGTGGAGGCGTTCCGGGCCGCCGGCTGGCGCCTGGAGCCCGACGGACTGCGCTACGTGATGGGGTGAGCGGGAACGGCGGGTGAGCGCGGCGCGCCGGGGAGGGTGCCGGTCAGCGGATGTCCGCGCGTCCGAGCGCCGCGCGCACCGCTTCTCGGATGGCCATCACCGCGTCGTCGCGCGCGGCGGGGGAGTCGTCGCGCACGTGCAGCTCGATCCCCGTGGCCACGAGGATGCGCCGCCACACGCCGTCGCCATCGCCATCCATGGCGACCGTGCGGTCGGCGCCCATGCCGAGTGCCGGCGCGAGCGACGTGGCCACCCGACGCTCCAGCGCATCACCGGTGAGCTCCTTGAGCTCGACCTTGATCCGGTCGAGCGTCTGCCCCTCGCGCTGCCGGATCTTGATGAAGAGGATCTGCAGGAGGTGCCGGTAGCCGTAAGTGGCGGCGGTGCCGGTACCCTCCGGGCGGTCGAGGAGCCCGCTGGCGACGTAGAAACGGACGGCGCGCGCACTCGGCTCGGCGCGCGCGGCGGCGTTCGTGGGGCGCATGGCGGCGGCCTCCACGAGTGAGGTGGCGTGGGCCGCGAGGCCGCGCGCGTTCCACGGCGCGTGCCGGGCATGGGCGCGGAGGAGGGGAACGGGTGAATCTGACATGCGGCGAAGAATAACCTGCCGGCGGGCATCGCGACAGGATGGGGACAGCTCCGGAGTTATGGCCCCGTACACCCCCTTGCGGGGCTCGACCAGCGCTCTCCGGCGTGGGGCTGGCGCTTCGCTCCTCAGCCGTCGGCGCCGCCGGCATCGGTCGCCGCGAACTGCATGACGAGTCGGTTGAACTCGCGCGCGTGCTCGTCATGCGGGAGGGAGCCGCTGGGGTCGAAGATGGCGAGCTCCAGGTCGGGCTTCAGCGCGCGGAAGCGGCGGACGTCCTCCACCGGGACCTCGCGCGCCTGCTCTCCCCACACGAGGAGGAGCGGCTGCCCGAGCCGTCGCACGGCGGCCGAGACATCGATGTTCAGCTTCCCGCCGATGAACGAGGCGGGCGCGAAGCGCGCGGCGGGCTGATGCGCGGTGGCGTAGTACGCGTCGACCAGCTCGTCGGTGACGAGGGCGTCGTTCGCGTACGCCCGCTCGAGGTAGTGGCGCAGGCTCGGACGCGACACGAGCGCGTTGAAGAGCGTGCTGCCGACCATCGGGGCATCGAGCAGGATGCGCCGCGCGTCGCCGCCCACCCCCGCGGGGTCGCGCAGGCGCGAGAGACCGGTGGGGCAGACGAGCACGAGCGCGGGGAAGCGCGACGGGTCGCGTGCCCCGAGGATGGCGGCGTACGCGCCGGAGAGCGACGATCCCACGAGCGTACACGGGCCGTTGATCACCGCGCGGGCGAAGTCGTGGAGGAGGCGCAGGTAGAGCTGCGCCGTGTAGCGGACGTCCGGGCGGTCGGAGCGGCCGAAGCCGAGCAGGTCGATGGTGTGGACCGTGAACGATCGCGCCAGCGCGTCCACGTTGCGGCGCCACTCGTAGCTCCACCCCGCGGCATGGATGCCGTGGATGAGGAGCATCGCTGGGCCGCTCCCCCGGCGCGTGTGCGCGATCCGGTGCCCCTGCCACCGGAAGAATTCCTCCTCGCCGCCGATGGGGTTCTCGAGCGGGGGGACGTCGTGGGCGGCGAGCGCCCGATAGGTGACCGCCGCCCCGACGGTGGCGCCACCGATGAGTACCTTGTTCCGCAGCCGCATACAGCCTGTTACGAGTGCGCCGGGAGCGTGACGGTGACGGTGGTTCCGCGTTCCGGTACGCTCTCGATGGCGATGGTGCCGTGGTGCTCGTTGACGATGCGCTCGGCGACGGCGAGTCCCATGCCGCTCGCCCCGGGGCGCGTCGAGAAGAAGAGCTCGAACACGCGGGGGAGGGCATCCGGAGGGATCGGCTCCCCTTCGTTGCGCAGCGTGCAGCGCCATGCGCCGTCGCCGAGCCGGCGCGATCGCAGCTCGAGGGTGGTGCCGGGCGGGGCCCCCTCCGCGGCGTTGCCAAGGAGGGCGAGGAAGAGCTGCGCCAGTCGCGCGGCGTCCGCATGCAGCCGCACGGCGTGCTCCGGTCGGTGCCTGTCGAGCGAGAGCGAGCGGCTCTCGAGCAGCCCGCGGTTCCCGTCGAGCACCTCGTCCCACAGCGCATCGGGATCCACCGGGGCGACGCGCAGCGGGTGCGGCGTGCCGTACTCCAGCAACTCGGCCACCATCCCGTTCAACTGCTCCACGTCGTGGAGGATGCGGCCGGCGTTGCGCTCGATCACCGGGTCCTCGCGCGCGCGGTAGCGCAGGAGCTGCGCGGCGGACGCGATCCCGAACAGCGGGTTTCTGAGCTGGCCGGCGAGGCCGGCGGCGACGCGCGCGGCGCTCTCCATCGCCCGGCGCGCGACCAGGCGCTCCACGTCGCGCACGCGCTCGATGCCGACGCCGATCTGCCGCGCCACCCGTGCGAGCGCGGCCTCGGCGTGGTCCGCATCCGGCGGGGTGGTGCCGCCGCCGTAGCGCACGGTAATGGTGCCGAGCACGGCACGCTCGCCGGGGATCGGCACCGTGAGCTCCGGCCCCTCGGGAGAGGCGTCGAGACGCGCACCGCCATCGGCGGCCACTCGCTTCCAGATGGCGCCGAGTCGCTCGGCGATCGCCACATCCGGCTGGGCGTAGCCGCTGCTCAGCGCGACGTGCGGCAGGGAAGCGGCGGCGTCGACGAGCGCGAAGACGACCGCGTCGCAGGGGAGGGCGCGGCGGATCTGCTGCACGCTCTCCTGCAAGAGCCGATCGAGCTCGATGTGGCGGGCGAGCTCGGGACCGGTATCGGCGGGGAGCTCGCGCGGGTGTGCGGCGGCGCCGCCGCGGTCATGGGGATCCTCGTGCATCGGACCGGTCGCGGGTGGCGGGAAGGGAAACGGCGAGGCACGCGACGCGTGCCTCGCCGTTCCGTGAGCGCTCGGGTGACACTGGCGAGCCCGACGCCGTGCTCAGCGCCTCCGGCCGCGAGCCATGCTCTTGCGCGCGCCCTTCTTGGCCGCCGTCCTGCCCGCCGCCTTGCGCGCCGACTTGCTCGCGCTCCCCTTGCGGGCGGCGGCCTTCTTGGTGGCCTGCTTGCGCGTGGCTCCCTTCTTGGCCGCGGTCTTCCGGCCGCCGCCCTTCGCGGTGGCCTTCTTCGCCGCCTTCTTGGTGGCACCCTTCCTGGCCGGCGCCTTCTTGGCGGGCGCCTTTCGTGCGGCGCTCCCCTTCTTCGCCGTGGTCTTGCGGGCGCTCGTGCCGCCCGCCGCCTTGCGAGCCGGTGCCTTCGCCGCTGGCGCCTTCGCGGCCGGCGCCTTCGCGGCCGGCGCCTTCGCGGCCGGCGTGGTACCACGTCCGCCCTGCGTCCCTCCCGCGGTGGACGTGGGGATGGCGCCGCCGGCGAGCCCGCTCGCCGTCAACGAGCCGCTGGTGGTGGTGCCGCCACGCACCGCGCCACCGGCCGCACCGGCGGTCCCCAGATCCTCCTCGCCCTCTTCGCCAGCTTCCTCCTCGAGTCCGAGCTCCTCCTCATCTTCCTCGTCCTCGGCGCTGTCCCAGAGGTCGTCCGCGTGATGCTTCATCCCCCAGCCGCCTGCCTCTTCATCCTCGTCTTCATCATACGACGAGCCGCCGCCACCATACCCGAGATCGTCCTCGTCCTCGTCGTGCTCGGAAAGGTGGAGCTTCTCGTTGTACTCATCACCGCGCGGCATGATCGCCTCCTGTCGTGTTTGTCGAAGCACACGGAGCTGCCGGTGTCCACTGCGACGCTCGCGCGCGTGCTGCACTTCGTGTGCCCTACACGATCGCGCGATCCGGTTCGTCACGAACGAGCGGCGACAGGTGCGTCACCGCTCGTCCGGACTCCCCAATACAACAGAACGTTCGAAACGTCAAGCTCGTTCTTCGTGCGCGAGGCATCATTGTGCATCGCGACGCGAGCGTGCATGCGCGGGAGCACGCATCATTGCGGCGCGATGCGCGGCGACCCGTGATGCACCGACGCGCGCCCCTCGCGGGCACGCACCGCACGGGCAATCGCGAGTCATTGTGCAACCCGTTGCTCCGCAATAGCTTCCGCAGTTCGTTCCACACCCGAACCAGACGCGCAGATGCCGAAAGTTCTCGTACTCTTCCACAGCCGCACCGGACACACCGCGCGCATCGCCGATGCGGTGGCCGACGGCGCGCGCGCCGTGCAGTTCACCGAGGTGGACGTGCGCCGCATCGATGACCTGACGCCTTCGCCGGACGCGAATGCGGGCACGCACGCGGATCTCGCGCGCAGGTACCGGACGCTCGAGTCCGTGGAGCGGCTCGTGGACTACGATGCGATCGTGCTCGGATCGCCGGCGCGCTACGGCGTGATGGCGGCGGAAGTGCAGCAGCTGCTGGCGCGCGCCGGCAGGCTGCTCGATCGCGGCGCGCTCGCCGATCGCGTGGGCGCCGCGTTCTCCTCGGCCGAGCTCCCGCACGGTGGATGGGAGACGACCACCTGGTCGATGCTGACGGCGCTCTCGCACTTCCGCATGCTGCTGGTGGGTCCGGAGTACGCTGGCGGTACCGGCGAGGGGAACACTCCCTCCGACCCCCCGGAGCTCGCCAACGCCCGCGCGCTCGGCCGCCGGGTGGCGGAGGTGGCGGGGTGGGTGGTGCACGTGAAGCACCATCACCATCACTAGGGGCTGGGGGTCGGGGATCGGGGGGCAGGGGGGACTCGGGAATCGGGAATAGAACGCGACGGGGCGCCGGCGAATGCCGGCGCCCCGTCGCACTTCCACATCTTTGCTCTCGTGGTTCCCGACCCCTCTCCCCGTTGTTCGCGAGATCCCCCTGACCCCCGGCCCCTGGCCCCCAGCCCCCGACTCAATCCCCCGTCACCGGCGCCGGCTCCGCCTCCCCGCCTGGGACGCGCAGGCGGCGCTGGAGCGCATCCATGTACGTGTAGATCACCGGCGTCACGTAGAGCGTGATGATCTGCGAGAACGCGAGACCGCCCACCACCGCCACGCCGAGCGGGCGGCGTGACTCGGCGCCGGCGCCGGCGCCGAGCGCGATCGGGAGCGTGCCCATGAGCGCGGACATCGTCGTCATCATGATCGGGCGGAAGCGGACGCGGCACGCCTCGATGATCGCCTCGCGCGGCGACATCCCCTCCGTCCGCTCGGCCTCGAGCGCGAAGTCGATCATCATGATCGCGTTCTTCTTCACCAGGCCGATCAGCATGATGATCCCGACGAACGCGTACACGCTCAGCTCCATGTTGAACACCAGCAGCGTGAGCAGCGCGCCGAAGCCGGCGAACGGGAGCCCCGAGAGAATCGTGAGCGGGTGGATGAAGCTCTCATACAGCACCCCGAGCACGATGTAGATCACGAAGATCGCGAGCACGAGCAGGATCAGCAGCCCGCTCTGCGCCTGCTGGAACGCCTGCGCCGTTCCCGAGAAGCTGGTGGACACGCTCGACGGGAGCACCTGCGCCGCCGCCGCCTGCACGCGGCTCACCGCGTCGCCCAGCGCCACCCCGGGGGCGAGGTTGAACGAGAGCGTCACCGACGGCAGCTGCCCGCTGTGATTCACCGTGAGCGGGCCGATGTCCGGCGTCACCTTCGCCAGCGAGGCGAGCGGGACCAGGTCGCCCGTGGCGGAGTGGATGTAGAGCATGTTCAGCGCGGAGAGGTCGCGCTGGTACTCCGGCTTCAGCTCCATCACCACCCAGTACTGGTTGTTCTGGGTGTAGATCGTGGAGACCTGCCGCGAGCCGTACGCGTTGTACAGCGCCTGCTCGATCTGGTCCGCCGAGATGCCGAGCGACGCCGCGCGGTCGCGGTCGATCCGCACGTCCACCTGCGGGCTGGAGATCTGCAGGTCGCTGGTCACGTCCTGGAGCCCGGGGATGTCGTGCAGGCGCGCCTCGAGCTTGCCGGCCGCATCGTACAGCGTCTGGATGTCCGGGCTCTGCAGCGTGAACTGGTAATTGCTCTTCGACGACCGGCCGCCGATGTTGATCGGCGGCGGGTTCACCAGGTACACCTTGGTTCCCGGCACCGCGGACAGCTTCCTCCCGAGCTCCTGGATCACCTCGTCCGCGCTCAGCTTCCGCTCGCTCCGGTCCTTCAGGTGGAGGAACAGGCGCCCCTGGTTGATCGTCGCCGAGCGCCCTCCGGCGCCGATGGCGGACATGAAGTCCTGCACGTTGGGGTCCGCCTTCACGATCTCCGCGAGCTGCTTCTGGTGCTGCTCCATCGCGTCGTACGACGTGCCCTCGGCGGTCTCCGTGGTGCCGGAGATCCGCCCCGAGTCCTCGCTCGGCAGGAAGCCCTTGTGCACCACCATCGCCAGCCCGAAGGTGCCGAGCAGGATCGCCGCCGAGAACGCCAACACCAGCCGGCGGTGCCGCATCGCCCAGTCGAGCGAGCGCATGTAGCCGGCGAGCGACCGGTCGTAGACGCGCTCCGTGGCGTTGAAGAACCGCCCGTGCACCTCCCCGCCGTGCGCCCGGAGGAAGCGGCTGCACAGCATGGGCGTGAGGGTGAGCGACACCACGCCGGAGACGAGGATCGCCACGCCGATCGTGACCGCGAACTCGTGGAACAGGCGCCCCACCAGCCCCCCGAGGAAGAGCACGGGGATGAACACCGCCACGAGCGAGATCGTCATCGAGAGAATCGTGAACCCGATCTCGCGCGACCCCTTCAGCGCCGCCGCGAACACCGGTTCCCCCATCTCGATGTGGCGCACGATGTTCTCGAGCATCACGATCGCGTCGTCCACCACGAACCCGACGGACAGCGTCAACGCCATCAACGACAGGTTGTCCAGACTGTACCCGAGCAGGTACATGACGGCGAACGTGCCGACGAGCGACATCGGCAGCGCGAGGCTCGGGATGATCGTGGCCGAGAGGTTCCGCAGGAACAGGAAGATCACCATCACGACCAGGCACAGCGTGAGCAGGAGGGTGAACTTCACGTCCGTCACCGACTCCTGGATCGACTGCGACCGGTCGTACAGCGTCTTCACCTGCACCGCGGGGGGGAAGTCGCGCTGCATCTCGCCGAGCGCCTGGTTCACCAGCTCGGCGACCTTCACCGTGTTCGTCCCCGGCTGCCGCTGCACCGCGAGCACGATGGCCCGGCTGCCGTTGAACCAGCTCGCCACCTTGTTGTCCTGCACGCCATCGACCACGTCGCCGAGGTCCTGCAGGCGCACGGGGGAGCCGTTGCGATAGGCGACGACGAGCGGCCGGAACGCCTTGGCGTCCTCGAGCTGGCCGTTCGCCTGCACGGTGTACGCCTTGTCCGTCCCCCAGAGCACGCCCGTGGGGAGGTTGACGTTCCCGTTGTCGATGGCGTTCGCCACCTCGTCGATGCCGATCTTGCGGGCCGCGAGCGCCTGCGGGTCGAGCTGCACGCGGACGGCGTACTTCTGCGACCCGTACACCTGCACCTGCGCCACCCCCGGCACGGTGGAGATGCGCTGGGCGAGGAAGGTCTCGGCGTACTCGTCGAGCTGCGACAGCGGCATCGTCTCGGAGACGAGCGCCAGGTAGAGGATCGGCGCCGCCGACGGGTCCACCTTGCGGTAGGACGGCGGGATGATCCCCTGCGGGAGCTGGCGCAGCGTCTGCGAGATCGCCGCCTGCACGTCCTGCGCGGCCGCGTCGATGTTGCGGTCGAGCGTGAACTGCAGGGTGATGTTGGTCGAGCCCTGGCTGCTCGTGGACGACATGACGTCCACGCCGGCGATGGTGGAGAACTGCTTCTCGAGCGGGGTGGCGACGGCGGAGGCCATCGTCTCCGGGCTCGCCCCGGCCAGCGACGCGCTCACCGAGATGGTGGGGTAGTCCACCGTGGGCAGGTCGCTCACCGGGAGGAGCCGGTAGGCGACGATGCCGAAGATCAGGATCCCCAGCATGACCAGCGTGGTCATGACGGGGCGTCGGATGAATAGGGCCGAGAGGTTCATCAGGTCCTCGGCTGGTCGGTGCCCGGCGGCGTCTTGATCTGGACCTTGCCGCCCGGCGTGATGCGAAGCTGCCCGTCGGTCACCACGATCTCGCCGGGTTGGAGCCCCTTGTCGATGACCGCGATGTCCCCCATGGTGCGCCCCACGGTGACGTCACGATGATTGGCGGTGCCCTCCTGCGTGACGACGAACACGTACGTCCCCTGCTGGCTCTGCACCACCGACTGCGCCGGCGCCACCACGGCGCCGCGCTGCACGAAGAGCTGCAGCGCCGTGTTCACGAACTCGCCGGGCCAGAGCGCGCCATCCCGATTGGCGAACTGCCCCTTGAGCAGGATGGTGCCGGTGGTGGTGTCCACCGCGTTGTCCATGAAGGAGAGCGTGCCCGAGCTCGGCGCGCCCGGGGCGCTCACCGGCTGCGCGTGCACCGGGAGGGTGTTCCCCGCGTACTGCCGGATGCGCGGCAGGTTCGATGCCGGCACCGCGAAGCGGACGAGGATGGGACGGATCTGGTTGATGACCACCAGCGGCTGCGTCTCGGAGCGCACGAGGTTCCCCTCGCGCACGAGCAGGGCGCCGGCGCGGCCGCTGATCGGCGCGCGGATGGTGGCGTACTGGAGGTTCAGCCGCGCGGTCTCCACCGTCGCCCGATCGGACTCCACCGTGGCCGCGAGCGCGGCGGCTGTGGTCTTCACCTGATCGTACTGCTGCGTGGTGACGTAGTCCTTCTGGACGAGCGTCTCGTAGCGCTTCACGTCGGCCTGGGCGTTGGCGAGCTGCGCCGAGTCCTTGGCCAGTCCTCCCTGAGCCTGCCGGAGCGCGGCCTCGAAGGGACGCGGGTCGATCTCGAAGAGGATCTGCCCCTTCCGGACCTCATCGCCTTCCTTGAACGCGACACGGGTGAGAATGCCGGAGACCTGCGAGGAAACGGAGACCGTCTGCATCGGCTCGACGGTGCCGGTGGCCTGGATCTCGTACGGCACGTCGCGCCGCTCGACCCGGGCGACGCTCACCGGGACCGCCGCGGGGGGCGGCGTCTTCGGATCGGAGCACGCGGCGAGGAGAACGGCGCCGAGGAGCGCGCCGGAGCGGAGCGGAAGGGTGAATCTCATCGGGGAGGTTGCTGACCAGTGGTGTCGGGGGCGAGGCGGATCGGGCTCCCGCCGTGAACGTCGAGGACGCCCGCATCGTGCGCGAGCTGGGAGAGCGCGGTCCGCCAGACCCATCGCGCCTGCACCTGCTGTGCGCGTGCGTCGGCGAGCGCGCTCTGCGCGGCGAGCAGATCGAGCACCGTGCCCACCCCCGCCTTGTATCGGCCCAGGGCCACGTCGTACGACTGCTGCGCGCTGGCGAGCAGGTCGTCGGCCGTGCGGACACGGCGCGTGGCGGTCTGGAGCGCGTAATAGGAGCTGAAGACCTGGAAGATCACCTGCTGGCGCGTGGCATCGAGGCGCGCCGCGGCGGCACGGGCCTGGGCCTCGGCCGCCATCTGGTTGTACGCGCGCGAGAAGCCGGCGAACAGCGGGATGCGCAAGCCGAGCGTGAGCGTGTAGCTGTTGCCGCCGGTCTTGGGGAGCGGTCCGCCGAAGGTGCGCCCGCCCGTACCGTCGAGCGAGAGCGAGGGGAGGCGCTCGGCGCGGATCTCACCGATGCGCGCGTGCGCCTGCGCCGAATCCGCCACCGCGGCGGCGAGGTCGGGACGCGACTCCACGGCGCGCGCGATGAGGACGTCCACGCTGTCGGCCACGCCGCTCACGGGGAGCGTGGTGTCCGGCGGCTGCACGTCGTACGGCACGTTCGCCGGCAGGCCGACGGACACGGCGAGCGCGCCGCGCGTGGTGAGCAGCGTACCCTCGGTGGTCTCGAGCGCGAGCTGCGCCTGGGAGAGCGCCGTGCGCGCCTGGAGCTCGTCGGCCACCGTGGCCACTCCGACGCGACGGCGCTCCTGCGCCGCGGCCAGGTTGGCGCGCGCCTCCTCCACCGTCTGCCGCTGCGCGGCGACGAGCGCCTTGCTGGCCATGTAGTCGAAGTACGCGCTCTCCACCTGGAGCACCACCTGCTGGAGGGTGGCGTTGTGGGTGAAGTCGGCGGCGACGAGCGCCTGGCGCGCCCCCTCGATGGCGCCGGAGCGCCCGCCGAAGTCGAGCAGCAACCAGGAGATCGAGAGGCTCGGGCCGTAGGTGGTCTGCTCCACCGCGCTGCGCCCCTGCGTGGAGAGCGTCTTGATGCGGGTGGCGCCCACCTGCCCATCGATGGTGGGGTAGTACGCGCCGAGCTGCGAGCCGTACGCCGCCGCCGCGGCGCGGGCGTTCTCCCACGAGATGCGCGTCGCCGGGTTGTTGCGCAGCGCGAGATCCACGATGTCGGCGAGCGTGAGCTGGCTGACGCGCGCGGCGAGATCGGGCGGCAGCGCGGCGGCGGTGTCCGTGCGCGCCGGCGCCGCGCGCCCTCGCGTGGACGGGGGTGTCCAGGGGTGGTTGGGGGCGGGCGCGGTGCCGGCGACCCCCGACACGGACGGCGTACCGACGCAGCCTGCGAGCATGATCATCAGTCCGAGCGCGGCGGGCGTCGATGCGCGCCGCCGTCGGAGCGGTAGAGTTTCGAATGTCACAACACCCATTACGTCGAGCGGCGTCCGATTGTTGTGGTCCAGACTCCCACGGGCGAGCGTCCCTTGCGGGCTCGCGCGCGTCGTCCGGTACCGCTCAACGCGCCGCGGCGCGGTGCCGGAGCACCGCGCCGCGGATCACGACGGTCGTCGCGCGTGCCGCCCCGTCGCCGGGGCGGCACGGTCACGCGTGCGCGTCGTCGATGAACACGAGCGTGCGCCGGCGGAGCACCACCTTGCGCAGCACGTCGTACACGGCTGGATCGAGCAACGTTCCATCGTACTGCGCCAGGTACTCGATCGTCTCGCGCGGGGGGAGTGGCTCGCGGTAGGCCCGCTTCGAGGTGAGGGCATCGAACGCGTCCGCGGCGGCGAGGATCCGGCCGCCGATCGAGATCGCATCGCCGGCGAGCCCGCGCGGATAGCCGGTGCCGTCGAAGTGCTCGTGATGGTCCTGGATGAACTGGAGCACGAGGCCGAGGTGCTTCAGTGGCGCCAGGATCTCCATCCCGATCCGCACGTGCTCCTTCACGTGCTCGTACTCCGCCGGGGTCAGCCGGTCGGGCTTGTGCAGCACCGCCTCGCGGATGCCGATCTTCCCCACGTCGTGGAGGCGGCCGGCGAGGCGGACGGCCTCCACGACGTCGGGATCGAGCCCCATCGCATCGGCCATCGATGCCGCCAGCTCGGCCGTGCGGCGCGAGTGGCCGAGCATGTACGGATCCTTCGCTTCCATGGCGTTGATCAGCGCCTCGGCCACCCCGACGGTGAGCGCGCGGAGCGACTCCTTCTCGCGCTCGAGCTCCTTGGTGCGGGTGGCCACCTCCTCGCGGATCAAGTGCTCCACCCGGCGCTGCTCGAGCACGAGGGTGCGCCGGTGCAGCGCGCGCTCCACCGCGCCCGCGAGGTCGGGCAGCTCCACGGGCTTCACGAGGTAGTCGTACGCGCCGCGCGCCAGCGCCTCGGTGGCGGTGGGGGCATCGTTCACGGCGGTGAGCATCACCACCGCCATGTCGGGGTCGCCGGCGAGCGCCTGCGGGAGCACATCGAGCCCGGTCATCCCGGGCATGCGGATGTCGCAGAGCATGAGCACGAAGCGCTCACGCTCCAGCACCGACAACGCGGCCGAGCCGGAGCTCGCCGCCTCCACCCGGTAGCCGCGGCTGGCGAGAAAGCGGGCGAGCGCCATCCGGAGAGTTTCCTCGTCGTCGACCACGAGGAGCCGCTGCGCGGCGCCGCCGGAGGACGGCGGTGCCGGCGTGCGTGCGGCCGCCATGAAGGGAGCGGCGCGAACCATCAGTCTGCCCTCCGCGCGACCGGGGATCCATCGCGCGCGCTGGTTGGAAGTGAGATGCGGAAGGTGGCGCCCGCGCCCGGAGCGCTGTGCACCGTGAGCGTACCACCGTGCGTCTGCACGATGCCGTAGCTCACGCTGAGGCCCAGCCCGGTCCCCCGCCCGTCACTCTTGGTGGTGAAGAACGGCTCGAAGATTCGCTTCTGGACATCCGGCGCCATCCCGATGCCGGTGTCGGCCACCTCGACCACCACGCGGCCGCCCTCGTTGGCGGTGCGGATGGTGAGCCGGCGGTGCTGCACGGTGGCCATGGCGTGCTCCGCGTTGACGATCAGGTTGAGCAGCACCTGCTGGAGCTGCCGGTCGTCACCGTGGACCAGCTGGATGTCGGGGGCGAGCCGGAGCTCCACCTGCACGCCTGCGGTCCGGAGGCCGTAGGTGCGCAGTCGCAGCGTCTGCTCCACGAGATCGTTGAACTGCACGGGGACGATGCGCGGTCCCGACTTGCGCGCGAACGTGAGGAGATCGCGCACCACGGTCACGGCCCGGTCGGCCTCGCGCTTGATCATCTGCACCGACTCGCGCTGCTCCTCCGTGAGCGGCTCGTCGCAGAGCAACTGCGCGAAGGCGGAGATCCCCGTGAGGGGATTGTTCACCTCGTGCACCACGCCGGCCACGAGCTCGCCGAGCGCCACGAGCTTCTCCGACTGGCGGAGCTGCTCGGCGACGCGGCGCTCCTCGGTGAGGTCGCGCACGATCACGACCACGCCCACCACGCGCCCGCCATCGTCACGGATGGCGCTCATGGTGACGACAGAGGGGAACTCGCCGCCGTCCTTCCGCCGCTGGAGCAGCTCCCCCTCCCACGCGCCGCCTCGCCGCATGGCGTCGTGCCACTCGGCGACGTGCCGCTGCCCGGCCGGCCGCACCACGAGGTCGCCCGCGGGCATCCCCACGAGCTCGCCGAGGGCGTAGCCGTACTGCCGTACCGCCGCGCCGTTCGCGTGCTGGATCACGGCGTCGGTGGTGCACACGAACACCGGCTGGCGCATGGTCTCGAGCGCGGTGGCGAGCGTGCGCTCGTGGTGGCGCTTGCGCTCCTCCTCCTCGCGCATGACGAGGGTGTCGAGCGCGAGCGCCACGGGCGCGGCGAGACGGCCGAGGAGCGCCCGCTGCCGCTGGGGCGTGTGCGGGGACGCCAGCCCGATGACGCCGATCACTCGGTCACGCGACCGGAGGGGAATCACGCCCCCCGGCGCGCCGGCGATGGACACGCCAGGGCCCGGGATCCCGCGACGAGGATCGAAGGGGACGACGGTGCTGGCGACGGCGGACGCCTCGCCGGCGGCGGCCACCCAGTGCACGGCACCCCCGGCGTCGATGACGCCGATGGCGGAGGGCGCCCCCGGCGCCACCTCGCCGAGCACGCGCAGCATCCCCGGCGCCGCGCCCGCCACGTCGGGCGCGCCGAGCGCCACACGCGCGATCGCGAACGCCGCCTGCGCCTCCTCGCGCGCGAGCCGCTCGGCGTCGTACGCGCGCGCCCGCACGATCGCCGTGCCGGCCTGGCGCGCCACGAGCATCACGAGGTCCACGTCCTCCCAGTCGTACGCATCCTGCCGGTAGGACTGCGCCTGCAGCACGCCGAGCACGCGCTCGCCATCCACGATGGGGGCGCTCAACACGACGGCGATGCGCCCGGGGTCGCCGATCTCCAGCACGTGGCCGGTCCACCCCAGCCGCGAGCAGGCGACGATGCTGGGGTGGGCGCCGAAGAACGTCTGGCTGGTGGCGCCATCGCCGAGCGGGAGACGCGGCAGCGACGCGACGCTCACCGGCGCGCCGTCGCGCACCACGTACTCGGGGACGAACGCGCGCTCTCCCTCGTCGAACGAGAGGAGCGCGAAGCACGGGCAGTCCACCACCGACGCCACGGCGCGATGGACCGCGGCGTACACCTCGTCGAGCGAGCCGGCGGCGGAGATCGCCTGCTGCACCGTGGCCACGGCGGCGAGGCGGCCCGCGCGCTCCTCGAGCGCCGCGAGCTGGAGCGCGTTGCGCAGCGCGACCGCGGCGTGCGTGCCGAAGTCGCCGAGGAGCTGCCGCTGCTCGGCCTCGAACGCCTGCGTGCTCGCGTAGCGCAGCACGAGCAGCCCGCGCGGGCGCCCCTCGATGAGCAGGGGGAGCATGGCCACCGAAGTGAGGCCGTCCGCGGCGAGGGCGCGCACCACCGCCTCGCTCTCGTTCTCCGCGAGGTTTGCGCGGAACTCGGCGCTCCCGGTGCGCACCACGCGTCCCCCGGCCGTCTCCCAGAAGATCGGACGGGCGATCTCCGTCACGCGCGCCCCGATCCCGTCGGCGTGCACGAGGCGCGCGTCGCGCGACTCCGCATCGGCGAGGTAGATGGTGACGCCGTCGGCGCCGAGCGTGGTGCTCGCGAGGCGCGCGATGTCCGCGTACATCGCCCCGGGGGTCGTGTTGAGCGCGAGACTGCGCGCCGCCGAGGCGAGAATGCTGGCGTGGCGCATCGTGCGCACGGAGGCGCGATACAGTCGCGCGTTCTCGATCGCCACCGCCGCGTGACTGGCCAGCGCGAGCAGGAGCATCTCGTCGTGCTCGTCGAACTCGCGGAGCTGGTTGCCGACGACGACGATGGCGCCGATGGCGCGGTCGCCGACGAGGAGCGGGACGGCCACGGCGTTGCGGCGCTCCCCGCTCGCGCGCGGCGCGCCCCACCCCCAGCGCTCGGAGACGTTCGGGAGCTCCGCCGTGCGCGTGGGGCGGCGGGTGCGGATGCACTCGGCGCAGAAGGACTCGGCCGTGGGGACGCGCTCGCCGATCTCCAGCCGGCCGGTGCCGTGCGTGGCGACGATCACCAGGTGGTCGCCGTCGAGCATGCCGAGCCGCGCGCCGTCGGCGCCGAGCAGCTCGGCGCCGTGCCGCGCGATGAGCGCGAACACGCGATCGATCTCCAGCGACTGGTTGATGCGCTGGACGATCTCGACCAGAGCGCGCGACTCGCGCGCGCTCTGGTCGGCGGGGATGTCGCGTGCGGCCTGCGCAGCCGGCGCGACGGAGACTCTCGTCCCGCCGGCGGGTGTCGGCTCGGTGTAGTGACGCGACGCGTGTTGGCTCAACGGGACGGCAGGAACGAAGGCCGCGCGGGTGGGCGGGCGAGATCGTGGCGCCACCACGCGCGGCCGGAATGGATTGGCTCGCCTAGCGATAGACGACCTGGCGAAAACGCGTGTAACGCCAGATCGAATTAAGAACGACTAAGCGCGCGCCGCTCCTTCGGTCCTCAGCCGTCCACGAATTCCACCGTCACCGGGCGATCGATGATGCCGGCTTCCACGCCGCGCTCGAGGAGCAGGCGCACGGCCCGGCGGCCGCGCTCGCCGTAGTCGAGGGTCCACTCGTTCACGTACATCCCCACGAACGTGTCGGCGCGCGAGCGGTCGAGGCCACGCGCGAAGCGCATCGCGTGATCGAGCGCGCCGGTGCGGTGCTCGAGGCCGAAGGCGATGCTCGCCCGGAGATCGCGCGAGACCTGGCGCGTGAGCTCCGGCCCCAGGTCCTTGCGCACGACGTTCCCGCCGAGGGGGAGCGGGAGGCCGGTCTCGCCGTACCACCACTCGCCCAGGTCCACCACCAGGTGGAGGCCGCGGTCCTTGAAGGTGAGCTGCCCCTCGTGGATGAGGAGGCCGAGGTCCACGTCGCCGTTCACCACCGCATCCTCGATGAGGTCGAACGGGGTGGGGACGGGGATGAAGTCGGGCTCGTACAGGCGGAGCGCGAGGTACGCGCTCGTGAGCGGCCCGGGGATCGCCACGCGCTTGCCGCGCACATCGGCGCGGCCGAGCGGCTCGCGCGCGACGAGGCGCGGCCCGTAGCGGTCGCCCATCGAGGCGCCGTGCGGGAGAAGGGCGTAGCGGTCCGAGAGGTACGCGTAGGCGTGGATGGAGACCGCGGTGATCTCGAGCTCCCCCCTGAGCGCCCGCTGGTTCAGCGACTCGATGTCCTGCAGCTCGTGCTCGTAGCGGAGATCGCCGGTGTCGATCTTCCCCTCGGCGAGCGCGTAGAACATGAAAGCGTCGTCGGAATCCGGGCTGTGGGCGACGCGAATGGTGCGAGGCATGTCGGTAGTGGAAGGGTGCGAGGTGGTGGCTGCCGGATCACTTCTTCCGGGCCGCGTCGATCGCCGCCGCGATCTCCTGCTGGTGGCGCTGGTACTCCGGGAGGTTCTTGGCCAGCTCGGACGACTGCGCGGCCACGAGCCGGCGCTGGAGCGAGTCCGCCCGCGCCTTGTCGCCCAGGTCGTGGGCGGTGGAGATCCCGAGGATCAGCCCGAGCAGATGGTTCGGATCGGCGGCGAGGATGCTGTCCGACTGCGCCCGCGCGAGCGGCGTGGCGCCTGCCACCTCGGCGATGCGACCCATGTCGTAGCGCGTGTCGAGGTCCTGATCGGGGAGCATCTGGTAGGCGGAGATCCCCATCTGGGCGAAGAACTGGACGCTGTCCTTCTTCCCCTCGGAGTCGAGGCGCATGATCCGGTCGTAGAGTCGATCCGCTCGCTCGCGAGGCGAGAGCGCGGAGATGTCGGGGCCGCGCACCGGCGCCGGGCCGCCGGCGTCCACCGGAGGACCCTCCTCCTGCGAGGCGGCCGCCGTGGCGGGGGCGGGACGCGTGCCGAAGCGCTGGCCGGCCACGAGCGCGATCAGCGCGAGGAGCGCGATCGCGGCCACGGCCCACGGGAGCGCGGCGGGGAAGCCGCTCGGCGCGGCGTCGCCGGGGCGCGGCACCGGCGCGGAGCCCACCGGCGTGCCGCAGCGGTGGCAGAACTTGGCGCCCGGGGAGAGCGGCGCATGGCACGCGGCGCAGGCGGCGCCCTCGAGCGGGAGCCCGCAACTGGCGCAGAACCGCCCCGATGCAGGCGCGGAGCAGTGCGGGCACGTGGTGGTGCCGGACGTGGTCGTGGAAGACATGGCGACTTCGGTGAGGATGGATCGAGACTCGCGCGAAATGTACACGGGCGCTCCGGCGGACGGCACCGCGCGGGGCGCGCCGAGCCCGCTTTCGGCACTTTGCCGGCCTGGCCCGCAAATCGTGCAAATTCAGCACGAAATCGTGGCGCGCACCAGGAAGTAGCGGCAGATGTGTGCCGTCGTGCCCGATGAATCGTGCACGAAATGCACGAATCGTTTGACAACGCGCAACCCCGCCGCTAGCTTTTCCTGCGTCGCCGTTCCCCCATCCCGACCCCGAGGACCACTTGGCCACCACCGTGAAGTCTCGCGCGATCGTGCCCCAGACCAATGGCGCGACGAAGAAGGACATTCTCGATCTCGCCGCGAAGAACAACGTTCGCTTTCTCCGTCTCCAGTTCACCGACATCCTCGGCGTCAACAAGAACGTCGAGATCCCCGCGTCGCAGTTCGAGAAGGCGCTCGATGGGGACATCATGTTCGACGGCTCCTCGATCGAGGGGTTCGTGCGCATCGAGGAGTCGGACATGCTGCTCGCCCCCGACCTCGGCACCTTCCACATCTTTCCGTGGGGGGATCCCGAGAACCGCGTGGCGCGGCTGATCTGCGACATCAACCAGCCTGACGGCACTCCCTTCCCCGGCGATCCGCGCGGCACGCTCAAGCGGCAGCTCGCGCGGGCGAAGAAGCTCGGCTACACGATGAACGCGGGGATGGAAGCCGAGTTCTTCATGTTCAAGCCCGGCGCCAACGGCGAGGCGACCACCGAGACGCACGACGTGGGGGCGTACTTCGACCTCGCGCCGGTGGACCTCGGCGAGGATGCGCGGCGCGCGATCGTCGATGTCCTCGAGCAGATGGGCTTCGAGGTGGAGGCCGCGCACCACGAGGTGGCGCACGGGCAGCACGAGATCGACTTCCGCTACGCGGACGCCCTCACCACGGCCGACAACATCGCCACCTTCCGCTTCGTGGTGAAGTACGTGGCCCAGCAGTTCGGGCTCGTCGCGTCGTTCATGCCCAAGCCGATCTTCGGGCAGAACGGGAGCGGGATGCACACGCACCAGTCGCTGTTCAAGGGGAACGCGAACGCGTTCTGGGACAAGAGCGCGCAGTGGGAGCTGAGCGAGGTCGCGCTGCACTACATCGGCGGGCTGCTGCGGCACGCGCGCGGTTACTGCGCGATCACCAACCCGCTCGTGAACTCGTACAAGCGGCTCGTCCCCGGCTACGAGGCGCCGGTGAACGTGGCGTGGTCGATGCGCAACCGGTCGCCGATGATCCGCATTCCCGACCGCCGCGGGCTCGGCACGCGCGTGGAGCTGCGCATCCCCGACCCGGCGGCCAACCCGTACCTCGCGCTCACGGTGATGCTCGCCGCGGGGCTGGACGGGATCGAGACGAAGGCCGACGCGCGGGAGCCGGTGAACCAGAACATCTGGGAGATGTCGCACCGCGAGAAGCGGCGCCTCCGCATCGACGACCTGCCGGGGGACCTCAACGAGGCGTGCGACGAGCTCGAGAAGGACAAGGTGATCACCGACGCGCTCGGCGACCACATCACCACCAACTTCCTCGAGGCGAAGCGGCAGGAGTGGCGCGACTACATCATGCAGGTGTCGCAGTGGGAGCTGGACAACTACCTCGCGAAGTACTGAGCGGGGTGGGGTGAACGACACGGCGGGGGCGCCCCCGCGCGCGGGCGCCCCCGCCG
>DASTSH010000104.1:0-13184 GCA_035760785.1 Gemmatimonadaceae bacterium
GACGCCGCGACGCGCCGCGCGCGCATGATAGATCATCTGATCCAGGGTGACCGGGAGCGTGGTCTCGAGTCCGGCGAAGACGTTTCCCACCGAATCGCCCACCAGCACCCCGTCCACCCCGCTCTCGTCCACCAGACGGCCGAACAGCGCATCGTAGGCCGTCACCACCACCAGCTTCGCGCCGCTGCGCTTCCGCGCCGCGAACTCGCGCACCGTCATCTTCTTCGTCGTCTGCCCCGTCGCGCTGCTCATCCACTCCCCTTGAGCTCGGCCAGCTCGCGCCGCCAGAAGTCACGGTGCGGCAACTCGGGATGCGGCACCGTGAGATCGGGCTCGTTCACCGTCTGCGTATCGAACGTCACAATGTCGAGGTCCAGCGTTCGCGGTCCCCAACGGACGGTGCGAACTCTGCCGGCGTCGCGCTCGATGGCATGGAGCGCCTCGAGCAACTCGCGCGGAGTGAGGGTGGTCTCGACGGCCACCATCTGGTTGAGATACGCGCCCTGAGGGACGTCGCCCACGGGCGCTGTTTCCTCCACGGAAGATGCGCGGAGGAGACGGCTCCGGGGAAGCGCAGCAAGGGCGATTCGGGCCCGCTCGAGGTGGGCGGCCCGGTCTCCGAGGTTGGAGCCGAGCGCGATGTAGGCGATGTCGCGCATCCGTTGACAGCGGCGGAACGTACGGGCATCGTGCGCGCGTGTCAAACGCCCCTCCTCCCCTTACCGCCTCCCCCACCCCCCTCTCGTGGACAGCCTGACGGCGCGCCATCTGGCGCGCGAGCTCGATGCGCGCTGGCGCGGCGGACGGATCGCGGCGTGCGTGCTCGATGCGGATCGCCGGCGCGTGGTGGTGGCGGTGGAGCGCGCGGCGCCGGTGGCCTTCGAGCTGGGCGACCCGGACGTCCCGGTCCGCGAGACGACGGCGCCCCCCGCCGGCGGCGCGATGCAGGGGTGGCTGGTGCGCGGCGTCACCGCGCCGGAGGACGACCGGCGGGTGGTGATCGAGCTGGGACGTCCGGGCAAATTCCGCGGCTCGCCGGAGCGGCGGGCGTGGCTCGAGATCAGCGCCCTTCCCACCGCGCGCGGGGCGGTGCTCCGCGACGCCGGAGGGGCGCGACTGGCGGCGATCGGCGCCCGCCTCCCCCGGTCGGCGCCGCCGCGTCCGCTCCCCGACGACGGCGAGCTTGCGCGCGCCGCGGCGCGGGGGGACGTGCAGGCGATGTCGCGGTGGCGCTGGATGAGCGCGGCGACGGCCGCGTGGCTCGCGCGCGAGCCGGAGCGTGCGGCCGAGCGCTACCGCGAGTTGGCGGAGGGTGCGCCGCGCCCGTCGCGCTGCGGCGACCGCGTGCTCCCGTTCCCGCTCTGCGAGGATGCGACCCCGGCGGCGTCGCTCGTGCTCGGCCTCGAGGCGGAGGGGACGGCGACACCGGAGCCGGCGCGCGATGGCCGGACGGCACGGGCGCTGGCGCGGTTGCGGCGCGAGCTCGAGCGCTCTCGCGCGGCGCCGCTGCTGCGCGAGGCGGCCGGCCTCCTGCTGGCGCTCGGCGATGCGGCGGCACCGACGGAGGTGACGCTCTCATCGGGGGACCGTGTGCCCGTGTCGCCGCGGCCGGGCGAGGGGGCGATGGCGGCGGCCGAGCGCCTCTTCGGCGAGGCACGCTCGATGGAGCGCGCCCTGGAGCGGCTCCCGGCGCGGATCGCGGAGCTCGAGGCCGCGCCGGCGGAAGCGCCGGGGGCCGCTCCGTCCGGGCGCGACGACTCGTCAGGCGGAACGCCGCGGCCGGAGCGGGCGCTCCCCTACCGGAGCTACCGATCCTCCGGCGGACTGGACATCTGGGTGGGACGCGGCGCCCGGGCGAACGACGAGCTCACCTTTCACGCCGCCTCGCCGGATGATGTGTGGCTGCACGCGCGCGACGCGGCGGGGGCGCACGTGGTGCTGCGCTGGCAGCGCGATGAGCCGCCGCCGACGCGCGACCTGGAGGAGGCGGCGCTCCTCGCCGCGTGGCACTCGCGCTCCCGCGGATCCACGGTGGTCCCGGTGGACTGGACGCGCCGCAAGTACGTACGAAAGCCCCGGGGCGCCGCCCCGGGGCTCGTGCTGCTGCAGCGCGCGGACACGCTGTTCGTGCGCCCCGAGCCGGCGGTGCTCCGCCGGCTCATGGGGAAGCGCTGACCGCCTCCCGCATCTCGCGCACGAGCGCCACGGCGCGCTCCACGCTCTCGTCCGCCGCCCGCACCACCGCGCTCCCCACCACCACGCCATCGGCCAGGCGGCTCACCGCTGCCGCCTGGTCGGGGCGCGAGATGCCGAAGCCCACGCAGATGGGGAGCGCGGTGACGCCGCGCAGACGCTCCACCGTGGCGGGAAGGTCGGTCGGCACATCGTTCCGCGCCCCGGTGACGCCGAGCCGGCTGATCAGGTAGACGAAGCCGCGCCCGTGGCGCGCGATCTCCGCCATGCGCGCGGCGGGCGTGGTGGGCGCCACGAGGCGCACGAAGGCGAGCGGTCCCGAGCCGAGGCGCTCCTCGAGCGCGGGATCGGAGCCCACCGGCAGATCCGTGACGAGCAGTCCGCTCGCGCCCGCGGCCGCGGCGCGGTCGAGCACATCGCGCCCGGCCGCGAGGAGCGGATTGAGGTAGCTGAAGAGCACCACCGGCACGCCCACGCGCGTGCGGGCGATGAGGTCGAGCGCGCCATCCACGGTCATGCCGGCCTCCAGCGCGCGCTGCGAGCTGGCCTGGATCACCGGCCCGTCCGCGAGCGGATCGGAGAACGGGATGCCGAGCTCGATCACGTCGGCGCCCGCCTCCGCGATCCCCGCCAGCAGCTCGCGCGAGCGCGCGATATCCGGGTGTCCGGCCGTGATGTAGACGACGAGCGCCTTGCCGCCGCGCGCGCGCAGTGCCGCGAAGCGGTGGGCGATGGGATCAGACGAAGTAGTCGCCGACGCGGATGCCATATCGATCGGGATCTGCAACCTTGATGATGGTGCGCCGGAAGCCGCCCGAGCCGTCGCGCTCGGTGAGGTCGGCGAGGAAGCCTGGGAAGAGCACGTGGCCGCGCTCGTCGCTCACGATCTTCACCAGCGGTCGGGAGATCGCTTCCGGCGAGGGGTTCACGGCGTGCACGAGCGCCAGCTCGAACGTGTCGAGCACGACCATCGTACCCACCGGATAGTGCCCCACGAGGCTCATGAACGCCTTCACGAGCACCTGGTCCATGCCGCGGCGCGGGTTGGCGCGCATCTCCTGGAGCACGTCGGCCGGCGTGAGCGGCGTGGTCTGGTAGCTGCGCCGCGTGGTCGCGGCGTCGAAGGAGTCCGCCACCGCCACGATCTTGCTGTAGATGCTCATCTCGCGCGGCCGGATGTGCTTCGGGTAGCCCGTGAGGTCCGTCTTCTTGTGGTGCTCGAAGGCGACGATCATCGCGCGATACGGGACGTCGTTCTGCCCGCGCATCTGGAAGAGCTGGAGCACGCCCATCCACGGGTGCGCGCACACGGTGCGCCACTCCTCTTCCGTGAGTCCCCCCGCCTTGTTGATGATCTCGAGCGGCACGCGCGCCTTTCCGATGTCGTGCATCAGCGCGGCGACGCCCAGATCGTACAACTGGAGGCGCGTGAGACCGAGCTTCCGCCCGAGCGCGACGGAGAAGATGCACACGTTCACGCTGTGGGTGAACGTGTACTCGTCGTAGTCGCGCAGCGTGGTGAGCCCGAGAATCGAGTTCTCCTCGTTGAGGATCTGGTCCACGATCCCCTGCACCACCCGCTTGATCTTCTTGATGTTCGGGCTCTTCCCCATGCGGACGGAGGCGATGACCTCCTTGGTCACCGACACCGACTGCGCGTAGGTGCGCTTCGCGGCCTCGCGTGCCTTCTCCTCCTCCTCCTGGTCCACGGCGGACGGCGGACCCACCTCGAACGCCGCCACCCCCGCGCTGGCGAGACGCTCGGCGATGCCGCGCAGCCGCTCCTCGCGCTCCGCGGTGCCAGGGGACTGGAGCACCGACAGGAACACCAGCCAGTCGCGCGCGGCGGAGCCCTCGTGGACGCGGAAGAGCCCCATCCCCGCCTCGGCGAAGACGGTGATGATGCGGCTGAAGCTCGCGTAGTTGTCCAGGTCGAGCCGGAGCCGCGTGCCGTTGATGAAGATGAACTCCCCCGACACGCGCACCTCGAGCTCGCGCTCGCGCCGGAGGAACTCCTCGGCGGTGCGCACGAGCTCGTCCATGGTCTTCTGCACCACCGGGTTGTCCGGCGGGTACAGCTTCAGCGTGCGCATGGCGCCGTAGACGGCGACGAGGAACTCGCGCCCCACCTTGCGGACGTAGCCATCGCTGCCGCGCTCTCCGATCATCGCGCCGGGCGCGGGCGTCTGGGGGCGGATGCCGGTGGCGGTCACGCGGCGCCTCCGCGCAGCGCGCGGTTGATGGCGCTGCGCACGCGCACGTCCTTGTCCTCGGCGGCGCGGCGCAGCGTCTCGAGCGCGCGCGCCGAGCCGATGCGGCCGAGGGCGAGCGCCGCGCACGCCCGGATCTCCGGATCGATGCGGCGTCGCAGCAGCATGCTCCGCCCGTTGAGCAGCGCGTCGAGCTGCTCGATGCCGGCATCGCCGGCGAGCTGACCGAAGGCCTCGAAGTACGCCATCTTCTCCGTGAGGTCTGCCTCGCGCACCGCCTTCCCCGTCACCACCGCCTCCACCTTGGGAAGCGCGGCGCGATGCCCGCGCGCGCCGAGGGCCCGCACCGCGGTCACGCGCACGTCGCGATCGGGATCGTCGAGCGCCCCTTCGAGCGCGCGCGCGGCGCCGGGGGAGGCGATCTCCGACAGCGCCTGCGCCGCCGCCTGACGCAGCTCCACCGGCCCGCTCCCGACCACCTTCGCGAGATTCGCCACCGCGGCCGGGGACCGGAGGTCGGCGGCGCGGCGGATCGCCTCGAGCGCGATGTGCGGATCCTCGGACGCGATCAGCTTGAGCATCTCCGCCGTGTTCATCGATGCCATTCGCGCCGCCGTGCGCTCGAGCGCCGTGCGCAGCTCGCGGCTCTGCGCCTGACGCAGCCACCCGAGGACCGTGCCGAGCGTGGAGGGCCGGAGCTGCTGGAAGAGCGCGTCGAGCTCCTCCTGCGGCGGGATCTTCTCCGAGTCGTCGAGCGACTGGAGGAGCTGCGACAACACGCCGGCGTCGCTCAGGTTCTCCGGGAGGCGCGCGAGGCGCGCGCGCACCTCGTCGGTCGCCTCGGCGAGGGTACGCTGCAGCGCCTCCACCTCCCCGAGCAGGTAGGCGACGCCGCCGTAATCGCCGGTGGACAGCAGGTGGAGCATGAACTGCTCCAGGATCGCCGCCGCCTCCATGCGCACGGCCGGCGCGGTCTGCACCTCGAGCACATCGAGCAGGATCGCGAGCACGTTGCGGCGCAGATCGGTGCCCTGCTCCTTCTGCACCTCGGCGCGCAGGTAATCGATCTCGTGCTCGTCCAGGAAGTAGAGCGCGGCGTCCAGATCCTCCATGCGCACGATCCCCTGGCGCTCCGGCGTCTGCTCCTCCTCCGCCTCCTGCTGCACCTCCACGAGCGGGATGTTCCGGTCCGCGCTGGCGGTCTCGCTCGGCGCCGGCGGCACCACGCCGTCGATCGCGATGTCGATGAAGCGATAGCGGAGGTAGGCGAACTCCTGCTCCCAGAGAAGCGTGAGCAGGTCGTCCTCGTCGGGGGATGCCTTCCGCACGCGCTGGAGAATGTCGAGGAGGACCAGCAGCTCGTCGTTCTCCACCCCCTGCCGGAAGATCAGCTCGCGCACCCCGTCCTTGAAGAACAGCCACGGCAGGCTCTCGGCACGAGAGGTCTCGTGCTGCACCGTCCGCCCCAGCCAGCGGAACTCCGCCTCGGAGATGTGCAGCACCAGCTCCGCCGTCCCACCCCAGATGGGCGCGAACGCGCCGCGGAGGTTCTCGATCGCCCGTTGGTAGATCGGGTTGTTCGGGAGGTAGAGCTGGTGCGTCTTCACCGCGCGCGCGAGGTGCCGCAGCATCTCCTCGACGAGCTGCTGCGGTACCGGGAGCTCGGGGAGCTCCGGCGTTTCGGTGGCGGCTGGAAAGGACGTGGGGGACGACACGCTCACGAGCGGCCGGCGAGGATCTCGCTCACCTGCATCACGTCCTTGTCGCCGCGACCGCTCACGCACAGGAGCACCGGCGCGTCCGCGGGCCAGCGGCCACGCTGCTCCGCCACCCACGCCACCGCGTGGGCGGTCTCGAGGGCGGGGATGATCCCCTCGAGGGTGCTGAGCATCTGAAATCCCTCGAGCGCCTGGGCGTCGGTGACGGCCACGTAGCGCGCGCGACCGCTGTCCTTGAGGTACGAGTGCTCCGGGCCCACGCCGGGGTAGTCCAGCCCCGCCGATACCGAGTGAGCCGGGTGCACCTGCCCGCCGGCGTCCTGGAGCAGGTAGCTGAGCGCGCCGTGCAGCACGCCCGGCGTGCCGCGCGAGAGCGACGCGGCGTGGTGCGCGCTCTCCAGTCCCTCGCCCGCGGCCTCCACTCCCACCAGCTCCACCTCCTGGTCGGCGACGAACGGGTGAAAGATTCCCATGGCGTTCGAGCCGCCGCCCACGCACGCCACCACGGTGGCGGGGAGCCGTCCGGCCCGCTCCAGCATCTGCGCGCGCGCCTCCCGGCCGATCACGGCCTGGAGCTCGCGCACCATCCGAGGATAGGGGGCGGGACCGACCACCGACCCGATGATGTAGTGGCTGTCCGTCACGGTGGTCACCCAGTCGCGAATCGCCTCGCTGGTCGCATCCTTGAGCGTGCGCGTGCCGGAGGTGACCGGACGAACCTCGGCCCCCAGCAGCCGCATGCGGAAGACGTTGAGCGCCTGACGCCGCATGTCCTCCTCGCCCATGTAGACGACGCACTGGAGGCCGAAGCGCGCGCAGACGGTGGCCGTGGCCACGCCGTGCTGCCCCGCGCCGGTCTCGGCGATGATCCGCCGCTTGCCCATGCGTCGGGCGAGCAGCGCCTGCCCCACGGTGTTGTTGATCTTGTGGGCGCCGGTGTGGTTGAGGTCCTCCCGCTTCAGGTACACGGGGGCGCCCACCACCTCGGACAGACGCGGCGCGGTGCTCAACGGAGATGGACGACCGACGTACGTCCGGAGCAAATCGTCGAGCTCCGCCAGGAAGGCGGGATCCGCGAGCGCGTCGTCCAGCGCCTGCTCCAGCTCATCGAGGGCGGGGATCAGCGTCTCGGGCACGTAGCGCCCGCCGAAGGCCCCGAATCGGTCCCGCGCCTGCTGCACAGTCGTCATCGCTCCACCGTGTGGCGCCGCACCGCGTCCGCGAACGCGCGCATGCGCTCGTGATCCTTGAGGCCGGGCGCGCGTTCCACGCCCGACGACACATCCACCACGTGCGGGGTCAGCGCCGAGATGGCCGCCCCCACCGTTTCCGCCGACAGCCCGCCCGCCGCCACGAGGCGAGAGCGGCGCGGGCGCGCCTCGGGGGGGAGCACCGACCAGTCGAAAGCGGTGCCCGTGCCCCCCAGCCGTCCCTGCACCAGCGCGTCGACGACGATGGCCTCGGCCACGCCGTCCAGCTCCGCGAGCGCGGGCGGAAGCGCGCTCCCGATGCGCACCACCGTCCACACCAGCGCGCCGGTCACCGCGTGCACCCGGTCCGCGTGCTCGGGCGTGGGGTCGCCATGGAGCTGGACGATGTCCAGCCGTGCCACCTCCACGATGCGCGCGATCTCGTCCGGCGGGTGCGCGGCGAACACCCCGACGCGTCGCACCGGACGGTCCACGGCCGCCAGCACCTCGGCGGCGCGCGGCGCGTCGAGGTGCCGCGGCCCCCCCGCGAAGATAACACCGGCGTACGAGCCACCGAGAGCGGCGACCTGTCCGGCGTCATCCGGCCGGGTGAGCCCGCAGAACTTGATCTCAACCACGCGGCACCTTCGGCACGCTCGCGAGCGAGCGCACCGCGGCGCGCGGGTCGGGGCTCGCCGAGAGCGCGGAGCCGACCAGCACCGCGTCGGCGCCAGCTGTCGCGGCGCGCCGCACCCCCTCCACATCACGCACGCCACTCTCCCAGAGCGCCAACCAGTCGCGGGGGACCATGGGGAGCAGGCGATCGCCCACGGCGGCGTCGATCGCCAGCGTCTCCAGGTTGCGATTGTTGACCCCCACCACCCCGCTCCCGGCCGCCAGCGCCCGCTCCAGCTCTCGCTCGTCCCGCACCTCCACCAGCGCGTCGAGCGACAGCGCGTGCGCGCTCGCGACCAGGCGCGGCAGCACCGCCGGTTCGAGCGCGCGCGCGATCAGCAGCACGGCCGATGCGCCGGCGGCGCGCGCCTCGAGGATCTGCACGTCATCCACGATGAAGTCCTTGCGGAGCAGCGGCACGCGCACGGCGCGGCGGGCCTCCTCGAGATCCGCGAGCGATCCACCGAAGTCCTCGGGCTCGGTGAGCACCGACACCGCCGCCGCGCCCGCCTCGGCGTACGCGAGCGCCTGCGCCGCGGCGGAGAGCCCCGGGTTGATCGCCCCCTTGGACGGAGAGCGGCGCTTCACTTCCGCCACCACCGCGACCTCCGGCCGGCGTAGCGCGTCCTTGAAGGAGGGGGGCGCGGGGGCGGCCGCCGCGGCGCGCTCGAGCGCCCGCACCGACCCGGCGCTCGCACGCGCGGCGGCCGCACGCTCGGCGGCGCGCTCCGTGAGGCGTCCCAGCACTCCGGCGGGAGGGGTCCATCCAGCGAATACTTGCACTTCGGGCAATGTTCGGCTATAGTGTCATTCGGAGAATTTTCGGGACCCAGGCGGACGCCTCCGTCCCGCTCACACCTCTCACGAGGGCGGAGCATGGCGCTCACGAAACGGCAGCGCGAGATCCTCACCTACCTCGGCGCGTACACCGAGCAGAACGGGTACGCGCCCAGCTTCGAGGAGATCGCCAGGCAGTTCAACTATAACTCGCTGGCCACCGTCCACGAGCATCTCAGCAACCTGGAGCGCAAGGGCTACATCAAGCGCTCCTACAACGAGAGCCGGGCCATCGAGATCCTTCCATCGGACGCGTACCCCCGCGCCGTCGAGCTTCCGCTGCTCGGTAGCGTCGCGGCCGGCATGCCGATCGAGGCGCTGGAGGCGAACGAGACGATCGCCGTCCCGGACTCCTTCATCCGCCGCGGCGGCGGCCACTACGTGCTGCGCGTGCGCGGGAACTCGATGATCGACGAGCAGATCCGCGACGGCGACTTCGTCGTGATCAACGAGCGTCGCAGCGCGGACAACGGCGAGACCGTGATCGCGCTCGTGGACAACAGCGCCGCCACGGTCAAGAAGTTCTACCGCGAGCGCGACGGCCGCATCCGTCTCCAGCCGGCGAACGAGACGATGACACCCATCTACGTGCACGAGAACGACATCACCATCCAGGGCGTCGTCGTGGGCGTGCTGCGGCAGTACTGATCGTCGGCGGAGGCGGCGGCGCCGTGCACTCGCGCGGCGTCAGCTCCCGGCCGTGGCGTCCGTCGCCGCCGCGCGCAGCCGTTCGAGCGCTTCCATCCCCCGCCCCTCATCCAGCGCCCTCTCCGCCGTGGAGAGGGCGTTCTCGTACGTGGGAGACGAACCGGCCGCTCCCACCAGGATCGCCGCAGCGGCGTTCAGCAGCACCGCCGCCCGCGCGCCATCGCGGCGCCGTCCCTCGAGCACCTCGATGATGATGCGCGCGTTCTCCTCGGGAGAGCCGCCCGCCAGCTCCTCCGCGCTCTCCGTCCGCAACCCGTAGCGCGCCGGATCGATCTCCCACTCGTGCACTTCCCCCCCGCGCACCTCGAGCACGCGCGTGCACCCGAGCGGGGAGATCTCATCCATCCCCGGCTCCCCGTGCACCACCAGCGCGTGCACGCTGCCGAGGGCGGCGAGCGCACCGGCGAGGAGCGGGAGACGCGCCGCGTCCGACACGCCAAGCACCTGGCGCCCCGCCGATGCCGGGTTCGCGAGCGGCCCCAGCACGTTCATCACCGTCGGGATCGCGAGCTCGCCGCGCACCGGCCCCACGTGCCGCATGGCCGGGTGCATCATCGGCGCGTACATGAACACGATCCCAGCGTGCTCGAGCGCGCGACGCATCCCGTCCACGGGGACGTCGATCCGCACGCCGAGCGCCTCGAGCACGTCCGCGCTCCCCGAGCGCGAGGTGAACGAGCGGTTGCCGTGCTTGGCGATGCGCACGCCGGCGCCCGCGGCCACGAACGCGGCGGCGGTCGAGATGTTGAACGTCGGCACCGCTCCGCCGCCGGTGCCGCAGGTGTCCACGAGCTGCTCCGGCGCTTCGGTGGGGAGGCGCACCATCGCGCGGCGCAGCGCGCGCGCGCCGCCGGCGACCTCCTCCGCCGTCTCCCCCTTCACCCGGAGCGCGATGAGGACGGCCGCCACCTGCGCCGGCGTCGCCTCGCCGCGCATGATCACGTCGAAGGCGGCCGCGGTGTCGTCCGCCGAGAGCGACTCGCCACCGGCGAGTCGGCGGATCGCGAGCCTCAGCGCGTCAGCGGACACCGATCGTCACGAGCAGTCGCTCGGGCAGCGCCGCGTGCGACGCGATGAGCGAGATCACCAGGGCGAGGAGTCGTACGCGCTCCACGTCCTCCTCCACGAACACGCCGCGCTGCGCGCGGTTCGTGAGGTTCACCACCCCCACCAGCTCGCCGTGGTAGACGAGCGGGAAGCTGATGAACGATCCGGTGGTGAAGTACTCGTCGCCGATCAGCGGGTGCCCGCGCGCCTGTGCGACGTCGGTGACCAGCAGCGGCTGCCGGCTCGCCGCCACCTTCCCGGCCACCCCCACGCCGATGGGAGTGCGCTGTCCCTCCATCACCTCGGGCGCGAGCCCCTTCGCCGCCGCGATGTACAGGTCGCGCGTTTCCGGAACGCGGAGCATGAGGGAGCAGCGCTGGGCCTGCATGTCATCGCCGACGAGCGCGAGCAGCCCATCGGCGAGCTGCCGCGGATCGGCGGTCGTGGCATCGAGAGAGAGCACGCGGTCGATGAGATACAGCGTGCGCGTGCGCTGGCGCAGCGCCTCGCTGCGCCGGTGCAGCTCCACATGCGCCTGCTCGAGCTGCGCCACCGCGGCGGTCACCTGCCCTTCCACCGCATCGGCGCGGCGCGTGGCGCGCCGCGCCTCCTCGCGGGCGCGTGCCACCTCGCTCTCGAGCGCCAGCAGGCGCTCCGGCGCCACCACCGGACTCGTCGATGCGGGCGTGGTACGCGCCGTCGCCAGCTCCGCCTCGAGCGCCGCGAGGTGCTTCACGTACTCGGCGTGCACCCGCTGCGTGACATCCTCGAGCGTGCGCACCGCCTCGTTGCGCGCCTCGCGCTCGGCGAAGCGCGCGTAGGCGAGCTCGAAGAGCGCCACGTACGGGGCGAAGCGCTCCATCACGCGCGTGCCGAAGAAGCGGCGCGGCTCGTGGAGCGCGACCACCGCGGAGAGGTGGCCGTCGGTGGAGATCCCGCGGAGCGCGAGCAACCCCTCCTCGGGAGACGAGATGTCCAGACTCAGGAGCCGCGCGTACTCGTCGGACTCATCGCCCACGTCGGCGAACTGGCCGCCGGCGGTGACCTGGGCGCGCAGGCGCTCGGGGAGATGATCGAAGGTGGTGTCGACCCGCGCCCGCACGACGTGGCCGCCGTTCGGCGAGAGCTTCTCGCGCAGGAGCTGTCGGCGCGCGTCGAAGCCGAGCAAGCACAGGTGCGCGGAGCGGTCCACTTCCGCCAGCGCCTCGCCGAGCGCGACGAGCGCGGCGTCGAGGTCGGAGGCCGCACCCAGGGCGTGGGCGAGCGACGCGAGGGTACGTGGAGGCATGTGAACGGGTGAACGCCAGAGGGACGGGCACAGCGAGGGAGTGTGAATGTAGAGGCGTAGGTATCGTACTGTCAATCGGTTCGGCCATGCCACCTTGCTTGACACGGGAGGGTGTGCGGGTAAGTTCCGGGTGATGCTGGAGCGCACCGTGCAGCTCGTGCTGCACTACGACGGCGCGGGGTTCGCGGGGTGGCAGCGTCAACCGGCGCAACGGACCGTGCAGAGCGTGGTGGAAGACGCGCTGGCGCGCCTGTGCGCGCGGCCGGTGGCGGCGCTGGGCTCGGGGAGGACGGACGCTGGAGTGCACGCGAGGGGACAGGCGGTGGGCGTGCGGGTGCCGGCGCGGTGGACGCCGGGCGAACTGCGGCGCGCGATGAACGCGGTGCTCCCCGCCGACGTCTGGGTGGCCGCGGCGTTCGCGATGGTTCCCGAGTTCCACGCGCGATACGACGCCACCTCGCGGCGCTACGGCTACCTGCTCGGGACGGACGAGGAGGCGCGCTCCC
This sequence comes from Gemmatimonadaceae bacterium, assembly GCA_035760785.1. GTDB lineage: Bacteria > Gemmatimonadota > Gemmatimonadetes > Gemmatimonadales > Gemmatimonadaceae > JADGGM01. The sequence goes on from DASTSH010000104.1 coordinate 12,373, forward strand.
CGTTCCGGCGCCGGTGGGAGTGGGCGCCAGGCAGGGCGCTCGACCGGGACGTGCTCGACGCGGGAGCGCGAGCCCTGCGGGGTACGCACGTGTTCAGGGCGTTCGCCGTGCGCGGCACCGCGCCAACGGACGACGACCATCGCTGCACCGTGCTCGAGGCGGCGTGGCGCGATCGTCCGGGCGGGCTGGTGTTCGAGATCGAGGCGAACCGGTTCCTGCACCACATGGTGAGGTTTCTCGTCGGTACCATGATCGATGCCGCCTCCGGGCGGCGCGAGTCGGACGCGATCGCCACGCTGCTCGGCGCGAGCGACAACAGCCAGACGTCGGCGCCCGCGCCACCGCAGGGGCTGTTCCTCGATGCCGTCCGCTATCCGAGCGACCTCTACCTCACCGGGGCATGAGACTCTTTCTCGACACCGCGAACCTCGCGGACATCCGCTGGGCGCAGACCATCGGGCTCCTCGATGGCGTGGCGACGAATCCCACGCTGCTCGCGCAGGAGCTGCCGGATGGGGATCACCGCGGGCACATCGCCGACATCGCGCGCGTGGTACGCGGGCCGATCACCGTGCAGGTGATCTCGGTGGACGCGGAAGGGATCTACCGCGAGGCGAAGGAGCTCGCGCGCATCGCCGACCACGTGGTGCCGGAGATCCCGATGATCGAGGAAGGGCTGGTCGCCACGCGCCGCCTCGCCTCCGAAGGGGTCCGCGTCGACGTGACGCTGGTGTTCAACGCCGCCCAGGCGCTCCTGGCGGCGAAGGCGGGCGCCGCCTTCGTGAGCCCGTTCATCGGCCGCCTCGACGACA
>DASTSH010000105.1:0-2771 GCA_035760785.1 Gemmatimonadaceae bacterium
GGGCATGGGCGGTACAAGACTCGAACTTGTGACCTCCACGATGTCAACGTGGCGCTCTAACCAACTGAGCTAACCGCCCGTGCAAGCGGGAAACGGGACTCGAACCCGCGACCCCAACCTTGGCAAGGTTGTGCTCTACCAACTGAGCTATTCCCGCAGGGAAGCAGCCTTGGGCGCTGGGTCCGGTAAGGCTGTTCTGTTCGGCGCGCACCGATCGCTCGGCGGGCCGCCAGGTGGAGGCGAGGGGAATCGAACCCCTGACCTCTTGAATGCCATTCAAGCGCTCTCCCAACTGAGCTACGCCCCCTGGAATGGTCCCGGCAAAGCTTGCCGCCAGGAACCTCGAACAATAGACGGGTGTATTGTCGAAGTCAAGTTGAGGGGCTGGCGGTTTCCGTGACGCGCTGTATTTTAGCTGCGCTTTTTACCCCTCGGCGTGCCGAGGCACGCCGAGTCTCGCGACCGTTCGCGACGCCGCACGTCGCCGACGAACCATAGATCGCACCACGTTTTTTCGAGGCCCGTACTCTCATGACCGAAGTCAAGCGCCGTCGTCGTCGCGCAGCTCCCGCCGGGATCGCGCCCAACGAGCCGGAGCGCGACATCCTGGACCAGTATCTCTACGAGGTCAGCACCTATCCGCTGCTCAAGGGCACGGAGGAGCTGGAGCTCGCGCGCAAGATCCGCGCGGGTGACCAGGATGCGCTGCAGGAGCTCGTGAAGCGCAATCTCCGCTTCGTCATCTCCGTCGCCAAGAAGTATCAGAACCGCGGGCTCCCCCTCATCGATCTGATCGGCGAGGGGAACGTCGGGCTGCTCACCGCCGCGCGGAAGTTCGATCCGGACCAGGGGGTGAAGTTCATCTCCTACGCCGTGTGGTGGATTCGTCAGGCGATCCTCTCCTCGCTCGCGCGGCAGGGGCGCACGGTGCGCGTGCCGCTCAACCGCACGGCGGATCTCTCGCGCATCATCAAGGCGTCGGAGATCCTGCGCCAGAAGCTGCGCCGCGAGCCGAGCCCCGAGGAGCTCGCGCACCTCACCGGGCTGTCGGTGGAGGTGGTGCAGTCGCTCGCCGCGCTGAACACCGGCGACGTGCGCCTCGATGCGCCGATGGATCCGGAAGGGGACCGCTCGCTGATCGAGCGCTTCGTGGCCGACGAGATGCCGGACGCGGAGGAGGAGGCGATGAACCGCTTCCTGTCCGACGAGATCGAGCACGCGCTCGGCACGCTGCCGGCGCGCGACGCGAAGGTGCTCCGCCTCTACTTCGGCCTCGACGGCGGACGCGAGCACACGCTCGAGGAGATCGGCGCCATGCTCGGCGTCACGCGCGAGCGTGTGCGGCAGCTCCGCGACCGCGCCCTCAAGCGCCTGCGCGAGGGTGACGTGGGGCGTGCGCTCGGCAGCTTCGCGGCCTGAGCGCGGTCGAGCGTTTCATCGATGCGCGACGGGGGGCGTCCAGTGGACGCCCCCCGTCGCGCATCGAGCCTTCCGCGGCTGCGCGGCTCAGCGCTTCCGCCCGCCGCCGCGGCGCGTCCAGATCACGATCGTTCCGCACGCGCCGCCGTTCCCGCCCGTCTGGAACTCGGCCGGCGTCTCGCTCGCGCTCTTGTAGACCTCGATCCCGTCGACGTCTTCCGGCTGGATCGTCTGGTCGATGTCGTCGAGCGACGCGAGGAAGGGGGAGCCGTCGATGAAGTACTGCACCGGGCAGGAGTAGCCGAGTCCCGCCGCGCGCGCCATCTGCACCACGTACTCGGTCCCGTCCCAGCTCACCTGCACGCCGGGAAGGCCGCGCAGCACGTCGGTCATCCGGATGGAGCCGCGCTTCTCGATGTCCTCGCGCGTGAGATAGGTGCCGAGGCCGCGGCGCTTCCGCTCGTCGAAGCCGGGGATGTCCGATCCCTTCTTCGCCGTCACCTCGATCGCCGAGAGCAGCGCCGCCTTCTCGTCGAGCACCGCCGCGAGCCGGCTCTCGCGGTGCGGCGAGAGATCCACGGCGAAGCGGCGCGGCGCGTAGCCGATCTCGCGAATCTCGATGCTCTGCGTGCCCGCGGGGAGTCCGCCGAGGCGGAACGCGCCCCGCTCATCGGTGCGCGTCACGAGGCGCGTGCCGAGCAGCATCACCTGCGCGCCCTCGAGCGGCTTGCCGGCGTTCGAGGTGACGGTGCCGGTGACCACGGCGCTCCCGAGCGGCGCGGGGGGCGCCGCGGCGGCGCCGGTGTCTCCCGGCGCCGGCGTCGTGGGTGCCACGGCCACGGGGCGGGTGCCGATGAGGAAGTCGCGCAGCGTGAGTCCGTTCCCAGGCACCTTCACCTCGATCCATCCGCTCTGCTGCTTCCCCGGCACGCGCGCCTGCGCCATCACGCGCGTGTCGGCGGGAAGGCCGCACGCGCGGTAGAAGCCATCGGCGCTGGTGGGCACGTTCACCGCTTGCGGCACCTTCACCACCGCGGTGTTGCCGACGCTGAGCCCCGTCCACATCAGCACCACGTGCGCCCCGCCGATCGGCGCGTCGGTGGCGGCATCGCGCACGGAGCCGAGCAGGAGCCCCTTGTCGGCGCCCGTGGCGTTGTCGGGGCAGATGGCCCGCACGATGGTGGTCATCGACGGCACTCCCAGCTCGACGAAGACCGAATCGCCGCGGCGCACCGAGACCGTGCGCGTGGGTGGCGTGATGCCGAGCGAGTCGAGCGTGGGATGGAAGAAGCCGATCTGATAGGTGCCCTCGGGTACGCTGTCGAGCACGAAGCGGAAGCGGCCGCCGTCGT
>DASTSH010000106.1:0-3513 GCA_035760785.1 Gemmatimonadaceae bacterium
GATCCATTGTCTACTGACCCTAGTACGGCGCGGATCGCCGTGAGCCGGTAAGGCTCGATTGCCAGGCTGACCGACGACTCCGCGCCGTTCGGTCATGTTCGAGGGGGCCGATGTGCGTCAGGGCGCACACCGGCCCCCTCGCCTTTTTTCGCCCGGCGCGCTCACGCGCGCGGCGCCGGGGATTAAACTACGGGCATGCTGCGCGCTCTCTCTCCCCCGGCGCTCACCAGTCGCGCGCCCGCTGGTGCCGCCGCGCTCGTCGCGTCCATCGCGCTCGGCGCACTCGCGGCCGCTCCCCTCGCCGCTCAGAATCCCGCCGACAGCGACGGCGGCCCGCAGTTGGAGCGGCAGGCGGTGGCAATCCTTCAGGGGCAGGACTCGCTCCCGCTCCTCGACACCGGCCGCGTGGCGCTCGTCACCAGCGCCCTCCGCGCCATCCGCGAGCGCTTTCCCGTGGTGGCGGACGTCCGCCCGCAGCCCGACGCGACCACGCTGGTGCTCTACCCGCCCGACAGCGCGCCACGCCTCTACGTACAGCGCTCAGGCGCGATCCCCCCCGCGGGCATGGACTCGCTCGTCTGGCGAGACACGATCGACAGCGTGGGGATCGCCGGCATCGACAGCCTGAATCGCGCGCTCGGCGCCGACACGATCGTGCTGTCGAGCACCGGGGTGACCGCGCTGGAGCTGCGCTTCGCGCTTCCGGTGGATGTGGCCGCGGCGGCGCGCGAGTACGAGCGACTCCCGGCCGTGGGGCGCGCCGAGCGCGCCGCCCGAGCCGACGATGGCAGCTGGATCGCGCTCGTGCCCAAGGGGCGACGGCTGCATTTCGTGTTCGCCCGCGGCGCCGGCGCGTGCACGCCGGCCTGCACGGCGTGGGACTACTACTACCTCACGTACGACACGCTCACCCACTCGGCGTCCATGGAATCGGTGGCGCCGCACGACGCCGAGCGGCGCGACGCGATCGCCTACTGGGACATCCCCGGCGACTACGCCACGAACGCCTTCCCGAAGGTGGATGCGCTCTACGACGCGCTCCACGACCATCGCTGGTGGTGGCGCCAGCACGCCGTCAACGTGCTCGGCATGCTGCTCGGATCCCGCATCGGTCCGTGGCGCGACGGGCCACCGGTGGGCGCCCGTGGATACGAGGCGCTCGCGTCGGCGGTGCGCGACGACCGCCGACGCGCGATCGGCGCCCTCATCGACCGATTGGACGATGAGGACGCCGATGTGGCGCGCCTCGCGCTGGCCTACCTCCGTGACCTCACCGGGGAGGACCTCCCCGGTGGAGCGCGCGGCGCCAAGGCCTGGCGCGGCTGGCTGCGGCGGAGCTCGCAGTAGCGCGCGGCTACAGCCGGCTCCCCTTGATCAGGATCATCGCCTCCGCGTTGCGCAGGTGGATGCTGGTCACCGGATCGCCCACCGTCCCATCCGCGTGGAGCGGCAGCCACTGCTCGCCGGGGGGGAGCGGTACCGTCACCGCGGTGGCGTCGAGGTACGACTGCGTCCCCCACCCCTGCTGCGTGCGCATCACCACGAGCGCCCGGTCGAAGTCGCGGCTGTAGATGGTGTACGACTGCCCCACCGGATCCGTCCCGCGCCCGAGGATCGTGCGCGACGCGGTGGGGTGGCCGATGTCGGCCTCCTGCGCCCGCAGCCACAGCGTGGAGTAGGGCGTGTCCCACGTGTTCTCGAGCGTCAGCACGAGGAGATCCGGGGTGTGCCCAACCACCATGTAGTAGCTCGCCAGCTCCAGCATCTTCATCCGCTGCGCGCTCGAGCCGTAGTTCCCCTGCGGGAAGCTCGACGCGATGCGGTTGGCGTCCTTGGTGGAGTACACGTTCACGAGGTTCACCGTCACCCCGTTCGCCATCAGGTCCTCCATCCACTGCCACCGGCGGTTCAACTCGGAGAACAGCGGGTTGTTCTCCTTCTCCAGGTGGACGCTCCGGGCGGCGAGCGCATCGGCGCGATCGAAGTCGGTGCAGTACTCGCCGAGGTTGAGCATCACCACCTTGGTGCCGAGCGCCTGCTTGATGGCCGCGATGAGCGACGTGTGCGACGGCTTGTAGTCGTCCGCCGTCGGGAACTCGGCGGCGTTGGCGATGCGGCTGAGAATGTCCCCCGAGGCCGCCTCGTCGATGAACACGCCATCCTCCCCGGCGGCGAGGCGGCGGTAGCGGTCGACGGTGTACGCGCGCGCTCCGGCATCGGCGGGATTGATCACCCACCGCTTGGAGTTCCAGATCGAGATCACGAGGCGCGACGCGGAATCGAGCACCGCCGCGCCGCGGACGTGCATGAACGCGTTCTCGAGGTGGTACTGCGTGTGCTGCGCGTACCACGACTTCATGTCCGTGTAGTACACGCCCTCGAGATCCTCGGACTGCTGCCCGGGAATCAGCGTCGTCCACTCGAGCGTGTACGTCAGGTGCGTCACGCCGGGGTTGCCGCTCTTCCATGCCGTCTCGCTGCCGGACATCGCCCAGTCGTAGTGCTTCACCGCCCAATCGCGCTCGGACGACGTCCACCCGTAGTAGAAGTCGGTCATCATCGTGCGGATGTGCGGCCAGTGCGGCGAGGTGGTGCTGTAGCTCGCGAACAGCGACGCCGTGGAGGTGGGGGGCGGCGGTGGCGGCGGCGGGGGGGGCGGTGGCGGAGGAGGCGGGGGCGCGTCGGACACCGTGATCTGTGCGGTGGCCGTGTTGCTGCCGGCCTTCACGGTCACGTTCGCCATCCCGGCCGCGATGCCGGTGACGACGCCGGACGTGCTCACGGAGGCGACCTTCCCATTGCTGGTCGACCAGGCGAGCGGGACATCGGGGACGAGCGCGCCATGCTCGTCACGCACGGTGGCGAAGAGCTGGTCCGTGCCGCGCACGGTGAGCGAGTCGCGCCCCGGCGAGACGGATACGAACAGCGTCGGCGGCGGCGCGGTGCTCACCTTGATCACCGCGTACGCGCTCTGCGTCCCGGAAGTCGCCACGATGTTCGCCGATCCGGTGCGCTTCGTGCTCACGACGCCGCTGTCGGAGACCGTGGCGACGGTGGTATCGGTGGAGCGCCACGTGACGGCGACACCGGACAGCTCGCGCCCGGCGTCGTCCTCGAGCGACAGGTTGAGGGGAACGGAACTGCCCGGCGCCAGGGTGGCGCTCGCGGGGGTGATCATCACCCACTTCACCGGTGAGACGTTGGTGGGTGGGGAAGGAGGGAGATCGGTCGGGGCGCCGTTCTCGATGCAGCCGATGATGAACAGCGCGAGCACGGCGCGACCGGCCGTGCGAACGGATCGGGGGGTGTGCATGTCGACGACTCCAGACGAATGGAGTTCCGGTCGGCGGCTCGGCCGGCATGGCGCTCGGAAGAGCGCTGTAGCCCCGTCAGCTTTGCGGCCCCGCCTTTCGACGGGTGTGCCCTTGTCGCGCGGGCGTCGTGCCCCTGGCGATCGTGCCGAAGCGAGAGACTTCGGATCCTGACTGCCACCGGATGGACGAGCGAGCGGAC
>DASTSH010000107.1:0-4477 GCA_035760785.1 Gemmatimonadaceae bacterium
GCCGCAGGCTCTCCCGCGCCGCCCGCAGCCGCGCGCGCACGACCGAGCGCACCAGCCACTCCGGGTGATACACCGTCGAATGCCACACGGCCGCGTCCCGCACCACGAACGAGGGGGGCTGTCCCGGTACGTGCTGCTCCCGTGCCGGCGCGCGCCGGCGCCAGGCGTCCCGCCATTCCGGTGCCGGATTCAGCCACAGCACGTGGTAGTAGCGGGCCAGCCGGGTGAGCACCTGCTGGCGCGATGTCCACTGCGAGCTCCAGCCGTCGAGCGGGAGCGCGATCACCCCCACCTCCGGGTGGAGTGGTCTGGCATCGTCTCCCGGCGCATCCGAGTGCACCTCGCCGACGGTCCCGCCGAGGGCGTACGGCTCGAGCCGTGGACCGGCTCCCGTGGTCGTGTCGGCGCTCATGCAGCCACCTCGCTCCGCTCGCGGCGGATCAGGGAGAGAAAGGCGCGGATCCGGTCGCGGTGCAGCAGCCACATCACTGCGGTGTACGTGGCGACGCCGGTGGCCACCTGCGCGCCGAGCACCACGCGAGTGCCGGCGCTCGAGGGAAGCGCAACCCGTACGCCGAGCACGGCCGCGGTCATGAGCGCGGTGCCGCTGACCACGGGCCACAGGTTCCTCAGGTACTGGCGCGGCGAGAGCTCGAGGATCTTGAACATGAGGCGGTAGATGGGGAGCACGACCACAGGATACGCGATGATCCACATCGCCGCGACGCCGGAAGCGCCCCATCGGGTGCCGACGAGGAAGAGCACAGGGAGCACGACCGCCGCGGTCACGGTGTACCACATGCTGTAGCGCGAGTACCCGGTGTAGATCAGCACCTGCGGAGTCACGGTGTCGATCGAGCGGATGCCGCCGTACAGGGCGAGCAGTTGGAGCGGGAGCACGGCGTTGGACCACTGGGGGCCGAGCGCCACCGGGACGAGCACCGGCGCGGTGAGCGCGATCCCCGCCGCCGCCGGGAACGTGATGAACGCGAGCCCCTCCACCACGGCCAGGTAGTAGCGCCGGAGTGCCGGCCGGTCGGCGGCCACCGCCGAGAAGACCCCGGGGGTGACCTGCCCCACGAGCGCGCTGATCCGCTCCACCGGCACGGTCGCGATCTCCCACCCGAGCGTGTACGCGCCGAGCACCGCCTTCCCGAGCACGCGCCCAACGATCGCGAAGTCGGCGTTCTGGTAGGTGTACCAGGCCACCCGCCCCACCACGACGTGCCACCCCACGTGCACCGACTCCCGGATCGCCTGGAAGGAGCGCGGGATCCGGACACGGTGCCCGTGCCAGTACACCGCGAGGCTGGCGCCCACCATGCTCGCCACCAGGCTGCTGAACACGAGCGCCATGTAGCGGAAATGCAGGAGAGCGAGCACGACCGTCGTCGTGATCTGCACCAGGTTCGACGCGCCGTCGATCCACGCCAGCCGGTGGAACTCGAGGTCCCTGGCGAGGAGCGCGCGGGGGAGCACGCCGATGGAGGTGAACACGAAGTTGAAGCTCAGGACCAGGATGATCGTCCGGACCGCGGGCTCGCCGTAGAAGCGCGCGATGGGGTAGGCGGCGCCCATGGAGAGCACGCAGAACGTCACGCCGATCGCGATGCCGAAGCCGCCGATCTGGGCGATCTGGTCGTCGGTGAGCGAGCGCCCCTTGAGCACCGCCGCGGTGAGCCCGAACTCGTTCACCAGCGCCACGAGCCCCAGATATACCGCCGCCATCCCCATCAGCCCGAAATCGGACGGCGTGAGCAGGCGGGCGATGATGAAGGTGGCGCTCCAGCTCACGACCTGGATCGCCCACTTCATCCCCCCCGTCCACGCAATGCCCGTGAGGAGCTTGCGGTCGAGCGACCGGTTCGGCGTTGTGGTGTCGGCTCGACCCGGCGATTCTTCTACTGTCAGCTCGGTAGGCATTCGTGCTCGTGTACTGTACGGGGAGGCCGGTCGTCCGAATGACGAGCGGCCCCCTCGGAGGGGCACCCGGGGAATGGCGCGGGTAGCTCAAGCATGAGCCGTGCCCCGTGGGCCCGCCCGAGCGCCGCGGGGCGCGAGACGGCATCGCCCTTGCTTGGCCGTTCCCGCGCGATCGTGTCGATTCACTACTAACGGACTCGAAGCGTCTGTCCAGCGCACTAACCATACTGCACGTCACCGCGCCCGCCGAGGTGGGTGGTCTCGAGAGCGTGGTGCGGATGCTCGCCGCGGGGCATTCGCGCCTCGGCCACCGCGTCCATGTGGCCGGCGCGGTGGATCCGGGCGTTCGGGAGCACTCGTTCCTCGCCGCGCTCGAAGCGGAGGGGGTGAGCACCTCCACGATCGCCGTTTCCGGGCGCGGCTACCTGCGGGAGCGCGCCGCCGTACGGCGATTGTGCGAGGAGCTCCGGCCGGACGTGGTCCACACGCACGGTTACCGCTCCGATGTCGCGGACGCGGGCGTCGCCCGCAGCCTGGGGATCCCGACGGTCACCACCGTACACGGCTTCACCGGAGGAGGGAGGAAGAACCGCCTCTACGAGTGGCTCCAGGTGGAGGCGTTCCGGAGCTTCGATGCCGTGGTGGCCGTGTCGCGGGCGATGGCCGAGCGACTCTCGGCGAGGGGGGTGAGCCCGCAGCGGCTGCACACCATCCCCAACGCGTTCGATCCCGACCGTCCTCGGATGGAGCGGGGCGAGGCGCGGCGGCTGCTCGGCGTGGGGGAGGAGGACTTCGTGGTCGGTTGGGTGGGGCGGCTGAGCCGGGAGAAGGGTGGGGATGTGCTGCTCGATTCCCTGCCGATGCTCACCGCCGGCGCGAGCGCCGTCATCGTCGGCGATGGGCCCGAGCGTGCGGCGCTGGAGGAGCAGGCGCGGTCGCTGGGGATCGGCGATCGCGTGAAGTGGCTCGGTACCGTCCCCGACGCGTCGCGGCTCTTTCCGGGGTTCGATGTCTTCGCGCTCAGCTCGAGAACGGAGGGGATACCGATAGTGCTGCTGGAAGCCATGGCGGCGCGGGTGCCGGTGGTGGCGACCCGCGTGGGAGGGGTGCCGGACGTCGTCACCGGTGCCGAGGCACTGCTGGTGCCGGCCGAGGACCCCGAGGGGCTGGCCGCCGCGCTGGCCGCCGTCCGCGAGGATGCGACGGGGGCGATGCAGCGAGTGGATGCCGCGCGCGGGCGGCTCGAGCGGGAGTTCTCCGTGGGCCCCTGGCTGAGCCGCTACGAGGCGCTCTATCGCGCTCTCGTGCACGGCGCGTCGAGGGGGGAGCCGTGATGCCGCTCGCCATCGCGCTCGTGGCGCTCCCGTTCGTGATCTTCGCGTACGCGTACCTCGTGTATCCGGCGCTGCTCTGGATCGCATCGCGCGGGACGCGCGCTCCCTCGCCGGACCGCGATCCGGAGGAGTGGCCGTTCATCACGATCGCCGTCCCCGCGTACAACGAGGAGCGGCGCATCCGGCCGCTCATCGAGAGCCTGCTCGCGATCGACTACCCGGCGGACCGCCGCCAGATCCTGATCGCCTCCGACGCGTCCACCGACGGCACCGATGACATCGTCCGGGAGTACGCGGCGCGGGGGGTGGGGGTGGAGCTCTTCCGCGTGCCGGAGCGCGGCGGGAAGACGAACGCCGAGAACCGCTCGGCGGGGGCCGTCCGCGGGGAGATCGTGGTGAACACCGATGCCTCCATCCGCATCCTGCCGCACTCGGTGAAGGCGCTGGTGCGCGCGTTCGGCGATCCCACCGTGGGGGTGGCGTCGGGGCGCGACATCAGCGTGGGCGATGAGGAGCGGGAGGGGAACCGGGGGGAGTCGGGCTACGTGGGATACGAGATGTGGGTGCGGTCGCTGGAGACGCGGCTCGGTTCCATCGTCGGTGCGAGCGGCTGCTGCTACGCGGCGCGCGCCTCGATCCAGCGCGTGCGGCTTCCGGAAGATCTGGCGCGCGACTTCGCGAGTGCGCTGATCGCGCGGGAGCAGGGGCTGCGCGCCGTGTCGGTGGATGCCGCGACGTGCGTGGTGCCGCGCACCGCCGCGCTCCGCGCCGAGTTGCGGCGGAAAGTGCGCACGATGGCGCAGGGGCTCGAGACGCTGCGCCACTTCCGGGCGCTCATGAATCCCGTGCAGCACGGCGCCTTCGCCGCCATGCTGGTGAGCCACAAGCTGTGCCGGTGGCTGGTGTACCTCACGCTCCCGCTGGCGCTGGTGGGGCTGCTGATGCTGGGACTCCGAGAGCCCGCCGCGTTGTGGGCACTCGGCCTCGTGACGGTCGGGGTGCTGGCGGGAGTGCTCGCGCTGCGGTGGCCCGCGGCACGTCGCGTCCCCCTGCCGATCGCGCTCGCCGGCTTCGTGCTCGCCTCGAACGTGGCGGGGATGCTCGCCTGGCTGAAGGTGCTCCGGCGGCAGCGGATGCCGACGTGGGAGCCGACGAGGAGGCCGTTGTAGCGCGGGAGGCGCGGGCCTCGGGACTGGGGAATCGGGACTCGGGAGACGACT
>DASTSH010000108.1:0-4617 GCA_035760785.1 Gemmatimonadaceae bacterium
GACTTGCTGCCGATGTAGACGGCGCGCGCCCGCACCTCGTAGCCCTGGGTACAGTCGCGGTCGTTCACGATGTCGCGGACGTGGAAGGAGAGGGTGTCGCCGAGTCGCGGCGCGATGCGGGCCGACACGCGGAGGTCGCGCGGGGCGGGCGGCGCGGCGGCGCGCCGGGCCGCCGCGATGGCGATGGGCCCGCCGCGGCGCGACACGAGCGCGCGGTCCGCGGCGAGCAAGCGCGCGTGCACCCGGTCCGCCTCACGCTGCTGATCGAGCGAGATGCCGGCGGAGGCCGCGAGGAAGGCGAGCCCGCTCGTGGACGGTGCGGTGGAGGCGACGACGCGGGCCGCGGCCTGCGATCCCGGTCCGCCGCCGTGCACCGTCACGTTCGCGATGTCGCGGGGATCGGGATCGGTGTTGTACACGGCCACCAGGTAGGTGGCGCTGTCGGTGCCGTCGATCTGGAGGCAGCTCCCCTCGGACAGGTCGGAGAACACCCGTCCATCACCGACGGACAGCTGCAGGGGGGTGCCGTTCTCGCTGCTGCCGCTGGCGGTGGGGCAGGTGACGGTCTTGGGCGCGGTGGATCCGTCGCTACAGGCGACGAGCGCGGGAATTAGGAGCCAGGGGACAAGTCTGTGCATGCGGCACCGATCCTGTGTGAGGGCCTGCTCCGACAGCCGCGCCGACCCGGGGGGCCGCGCGCCGATGTGCTCAGCAATATGCGCTCACGACCACCGGTCGCTGTCAGGCATTCCACCCGGCGCGCGGGCCGGCGGTTGCAAAAGCGGAGCCGCGCGCCGAACTTGCGCGGATTCCACCCATGAATCCCGGAGCTCGATGTTCGTTTCCGCGGTGATCGCGCACAGCCTTCTCAGCAAGCTCTCGCACCTCTGGGCGTACGTGACGCTCGGCGCAACGAGCATCTTCACCGAGGAAGCCGCACCCGTGGTGGCGGGGTTCGCGGCGCACCAGGGGCACCTGCACGTGGGGCGCGCGGCGCTCGCCTGCGCGGTGGGTAGTTGGGTGGCGGACGTGGTGCTCTACGCACTCGGCCGGTGGCGCGCGCTGCGCGTGGCCAAGAAGTGGCCGCGTCTCATGAGGCCGATGGAACGGCTGCTCGGCGCCGTGCGCCGCCACCCCTGGCGCGCGTCACTGGCGGTCCGCTACGCCTACGGCGCGCGGCTGCTCCTCCCCATCACCTGCGGCGCCGCGTGCGTTCCGATCGGCGAGTACCTCGTGTGCAGCGCGATCAGTGCCTGGACGTGGGCCGCGATCTTCACCGGGCTGGGATGGGCCTTCGGCCAGGGCGCCGTCGCCACCATCCACCACGTCCGCAGCCACGAGGACGACATCGCCGTGGCGCTCATCGCCATCGTGGCGATAGTGGTGCTGATCGTCACGTTGCGGAATGAGAACAAGGTGGCAGACGAACTGGATGATTAGGGTGTGGTGGGTGGACCACCGAAGAACGCGTGTGGCGTGTGGGGAACTGACGGGATGAGGGCGTAGGTAGAGCGCGTGTAGGCTCGGCGGTAGGGGGACTCTCTCTACATCCCGCCCTACACGCGCTCTACCCATCTCCTCTCGCCTACGACCGCCTTCTACACGCCACACGCGTTCCATGGTGGTCCAGCGACCATCTCCCACTCCCTACCGTCAGACTATCCCCTACAATCCGCCCAGCAAATCCCCTGTAATGTTCTCCCTTACCCCGACAGCCCCCCCCTCCCGCCCGCTCTACGTTTCCGCTGTCGATGTTCCAATCATCAACAACCGACAGCCGAACATTCATGTCCGCCACGAGTGCTCCAGCGGAGGCTCTCACTCCGCCGAATGACAAGCTGGCGAGCCGACGCGCCTTTCTTCGTCGGACCGCGCTGAGCGCCATCATCGCTCCCGTCGCCGTCTCCGCGCTCGGCGCCTGTGCGCCCACCGCGGGAGGCCAGGAGCGGGAGAAGCACGGGGAAGCCCACGAGGAAGCGCGCGAAGCCGCCGCACCACCACCGCCTCCGCCGTCTCCCCGCCAGCAGGCGGACGAGATGGACCGGATGCACGAGGCCAGCATGAAGGCCTTTCCCGCGAAGACCGCGGGGAAGGGGAACCAGCCCATCGCGCCCCGCATCGAGAAGGGGGTGAAGATCTTCGATCTCACCACGAAGAAGGTGCAGTGGGAGGTCGAGCCGGGACGCATGGTGGAGGCCTGGACCTACAACGGGATGGTCCCCGGTCCGCAGATCCGCGTGCGCGAGGGGGACCGCATCCGCATCAACCTGAAGAACGAGCTCGACCAGTCCACCTCGATCCACTTTCACGGCCTCGAGCTGCCGAACGACCAGGACGGCGTCACGTTCATGACGCAGCCGCCCGTGAAGCCGGGGGAGAGCTACACGTACGAGTTCACGGTGCCGAACGCGGGGTCGCACATGTACCACTCGCACCACAACTCGGCCCAGCAGGTGGGGCTCGGACTGCTCGGCGCGTTCATCGTGGAGCCGAAGCAGCCGCACGCCGAGCCGCGGGCGGACGTGGACTACGTGCTGATCCTCAACGATGGGGCGCACGGCTACACCTTCAACGGCAAGAGCTTCCCGGCTACCGAGCCGGTCAAGGCCAGGCTCGGCCAGACGCTCCGGCTGCGTTTCATGAACGAGGGGATGATGATCCATCCCATGCACCTGCACGGGATGCACATGACCGTCATCGCCAAGGACGGGTGGACGCAGCCCGCGCCCTGGAAGTGTGATACATTGAACGTCGCCCCGGGCGAGCGGTGGGATGTGCTCGTCAAGTGCAACAACCCCGGCGTGTGGGCGTTCCACTGCCACATCCTGCCGCACGCCGAGTCGCAGCACGGCATGTTCGGCATGGTGACGGCGCTGATCGTCGAGAAGTAGGGAGCGTGATTCGCACCATGGCGGCCTCGACCCAGGTAAGCCTGCGCTCGCGCCTCGAGCGTGCACCGGCGCACGAACGCGCCGAGGCCGCGCATCTGCCCCGGTGGCTGCGCGCGCTGCTCGGCGTGCCGCTCATGGTGAAGATCATCGGCGCGAACGTCCTGATCGTGCTCATCGCCAGCGCGATCGCCCTCGGCGTGCACGACCTGCGCGGCCCGGGGCGCCTCATGGCCGTGATCATGATCGTGGCGCTGATGGTCAGCCTGCTGGTGAACCTGGCGCTCGTGTTCATCGCGTTCCGGCCGCTCCTGCAGCTCGAGGAGACGGCCGGGCGCGTGTGGCGCGGCGATCTCGACGCGCGCGTGCCGCACTCGATCATCGCCGACCGCGACATGGCGCGGGTGGGGGGGACGATCAACGTCCTGCTCGACGGGCTCGTGACCGACCGCGCGCGCATGCGGCGGCTGGCGTCGCAGGTGATCGGCGCGCAGGATGAGGAGCGCGCGCGCATCGCGCGCGAGCTGCACGACTCCACCGCCCAGACGCTGGCCGCGCTCATGCTGCAGCTCAGCGCCGCGGTGCGCGACAGCCGGGATCCGGCGCTCGCCGTGCGCCTCGCCGAGATCAAGGCGATGGCGGAGACGGTGCTGGAGGAGGTCCGCACGCTGTCGCACACGGTGCACCCCCGGGTGCTCGACGACCTCGGGCTCGCCGCGGCGCTCGAGTGGCTGGCGCGCCACACGCGCGAGTCCGCGGACATCACCGTGACCGTGGACACGCTGGGCGACGCGTCGCTCCTCCCGCCGGCGGTGGCGTCGGTGCTCTACCGCGTGGCGCAGGAGGCGCTGGGCAACGTCGTGCGGCACGCGGCTGCATCGTCGGTGGTGGTGCTGCTGCGGGTGGGCGCGGAGACGGCGACGCTGGAAGTGGCCGACGACGGCCGCGGCTTCGACGTGGAGGAGGCGGAGGCACGCCGCCCGGGCATGGGGCTCTTCTCGATGCAGGAGCGCGTGGCGTTGGTGAACGGACACCTCGATGTGACGAGCGCACCCGGAGACGGCACGCGGGTGGTCGCGTCGGTACCCTTCGTGCCACGGAGGCAACTATGAGCTCGGATCTCATTCGCGTCGTGCTCGCCGATGATCATGCGATCGTCCGCGCTGGGCTCAAGGCGGTGCTCGGCTCCGCGCGCGACATCGAGGTGGTCGGCGAGGCTTCGAACGGAAAGGATGCGATCGCCCTCGTGCAGCGGCTGCACCCCGATGTGGTGGTGATGGACCTGTCGATGGCGGAGATGGACGGCATCGCCGCGACCAAGGCGCTCGCCGCCATGGAGGGCTCCCCCCGCGTGCTCGTGCTCACGATGCACGCCGAGGAGGACTATCTCGTCCCGCTGCTCGAGGCTGGCGCCTCCGGCTACCTGGTGAAGAGCGCCGCCGACCGCGAGTTGGTGGACGCCGTGCGCACGGTGGCGCGCGGTGAGCTGTTCGTGCGCCCCAACGCGGCGCGCGTGCTCGCCAAGGGGCTGAAGAAGAAGGACGAGCACGCCGACGACCGCGCCCGCTACGAGCGCCTCACGGAACGCGAGCGCGACGTGCTGCGCCTCATCGCCGCCGGCTACACCGCGCCGGAGATCGGCGAGAAGCTGTTCATCAGCCCGAAGACGGTGGACACGTACAAGCAGCGCATCGGCGAAAAGCTCGGCCTCACGCACCGCTCCGAGTAC
>DASTSH010000109.1:0-2820 GCA_035760785.1 Gemmatimonadaceae bacterium
CACCGCCCCCATGTTTTCAACACCTGGCTAACCCGGTACCTCCCCTCGCGTTATGCGACTATTCCACAGACGCGCCGTCTGGTTGTCCACACTTCTCCACATCGCGGTCCTCGGCGCGTGCGGTGGCGGTAGCTCGGTCGACCGCACCGCGGCGGCCGACTCGTCCACGTTCAAGGTCGCGCTCCTCACCCCGGGGCCGGTGTCCGACCACGCCTGGAACGCCGGCGCGTACCAGGGACTCCTTCGCATCCGCGACAGCCTCGGCGCGCGCATCAGCCACATCCAGGTGGCCACCCCCGCCGATTTCGAGGAGAACTTCCGCCAGTACGGCGCCCAGGGATACTCGCTCGTGTTCGGCCACGGCTTCGAGTTCCAGGACGCCGCATCGCGCGTCGGCCCCGAGTACCCGCACACGATCTACATCACCACCTCGGGCAACCGCGTCGGGCCGAACGTCGCGCCGATGGTCTTCGGCTTCGAGGAACCATCGTATCTCGCGGGGATCGTCGCCGGCACGCTCACGCGCACGCACGTGGTCGGCACCATCGGCGGCACCGAGCTCCCGCCCGTGAAGAGCAGCTTTCTCGCGTTCGAGGCCGGCGTGCACGCCGTGGATCCCAAGGTGAAGGTCCTTCGCTCCTACATCGGCAACTGGGATGACGCGAGCGCCGGGAAAGAGCAGGCGCTCGCCCAGATCCAGCGTGGCGCCGACTTCATCTTTCAGAACGCCGATGCCGCCGGGCTCGGCATCTTCCAGGCGGCGAAGGAGTCGAAGGGCGTCTACGTGTTCGGTTCCAACTCCAATCAGAACGACATCGCGCCCACCGTCACGATCGGCAGCGTCGTCATCGATCTCCCGCACGCGTTCCTCACCGTGGCGCGCCAGGTCCACGACCAGCGATTCACGCCCCACGTGATCTACCTCGGCACCGGCACCGACGTGGTCAAGCTCGTGATCAATCCGGCACTCGACGCGATGATCACCCAGTCGCTGCGCGCCCGTCTCGAATCCACGCGCAAGGCCATCGAATCCGGGGCGCTGCAACCACCTCGCATCGAGTTCCTGGACACCACGGCCGCCAAGCGCTGACCATGCCGAAGCTCACCACCATCGCCGAGCACCTCGACGACCTGCTGCGTACGGCTGACATCCCCGACTACCCGAACGCGATCAACGGGGTACAGATGGAGCACGACCAGGATATCACGAGGGTGGCGGCCGCCGTCGACGCACGCGAGCGCACCATTCAGGGGGCCATCGAGAGCGGCGCCAACCTGCTCATCGTCCACCACGGACTCTTCTGGGGAGGGCTCCAGCCGCTCCGCCGCGCCATGTTGCGCCGCGTTCGCGCGCTGCTCGACGCGCCGCTCGCCGTCTACTCCGCCCACCTTCCGCTCGACGCGCACCCGACGCTCGGCAACAACGTGCTCCTCGCTCGTGAGCTGGGACTGGAGCCGACCGCTGGCTTCGCGCGCCATCAGGCCATCCACATCGGCGTCGCCGGCGAGGCGAACGTCCCCACCGCGGAGCTGATCCGCCGCGCGGATGAATTCGCGCATCGGTACGGCGGCGCGGTCCGGCACTCGCCGGCCGAGCCGGGGCGGATCACGCGTCACTGGGCCATCTGCACTGGCGCCGGCGCCTCGCGCGACACACTCGACGAGGCCGCGGCAGCCGGGATCGACACACTCATCGTTGGCGAGGGTGCGCACTGGACGGCGATCGACGCCGACGAGCTGGGGATCACGCTGATCTACGCGGGGCATTACGCCACGGAGACCCCGGGGGTGCGTGCGCTCGCCGAGCACGTCTCCCGCACGTGGGACATCCCCTGGACCTTCATCGACGTCCCGACCGGCCTTTGAGCGAGGTCGCCGCGCTCGAGCTCGAGCACGTCGTCCGCTGGTTCGGCGCCGTCGAGGCGCTGGCCGACGCGTCGATTCGCGTCCGCCCCGCCACGGTGCACGCGCTGCTCGGCGAGAACGGGGCGGGGAAGACGACGCTCATGCGTGTCGCCTTCGGCATGATCCACCCGGACGCGGGCGCCATCCGCGTGGCGGGGAAGCCCGTGGAGCTGCGCTCCCCCGGCGATGCGCTCCACCACGGGATCGGGATGGTGCACCAGCACTTCACCTCCGTCCCGGCGATGACCGTCGCCGAGAACATCGCGCTCGGGGAGCACGGCCGTTACCGGGCCGCCGACGCGCGCGCCCGGGTGACGGAGCTGGCGAAACGCGTGGGCCTTCCCATCGATCCCGATGCGCGCGCGGGCGATCTCTCCGTCGGGGCCCAGCAGCGTCTGGAGATCCTGAAGGCACTCTCGCGCGGTGCGCGCGTGTTGATTCTCGATGAGCCCACCGCGGTGCTGGCCCCGGCCGAAGCCGCCGACCTGCTGGCCACGCTCCGCCGCTTCGCCGACGCCGGCGGCAGCGTGGTGCTCATCACGCACAAGCTCCCCGAAGCGCTCGGGATCGCGGACGACATCACCGTCCTCCGTCGCGGCCGAACGGTGCTCCAGGGTGCGGCCGCCGAGCTGTCCGAGGGCGCGCTCGCGCGCGCGATGCTCGGCGGCACCGAGGCGGTGGAAGTGACGAGGACACCGGGGCGAGCGGGGGCCCCCGCCATCGTGGCCGAGAGATTGACCCTGCTCGATGCGCGCGGTGCCGTCCGCGTGCGAGAGGCGACCCTCGTGGCGCGAGGAGGCGAGGTGCTCGGCATCGCGGGGGTCGAGGGTGCAGGTCAGCGCGAGCTGCTCCGGGCAATGGCCGGACGCCTCGCGCCGAGCGCGGGAACGCTCAGCCTTCCGGAACGGATCGGCT
>DASTSH010000110.1:0-2707 GCA_035760785.1 Gemmatimonadaceae bacterium
GCGCGCATGCCGAGCGCGACACGCCGCACCCGGTCGGCGAGCTCGCGGTGCGAGATCGCGTGCCAGCTGCCGCCGGCCTTGTACTTCAGGGCATCGGGCTTGTCGTAGCGCTCGACGGCGTCGAAGAAGAGCTGCGTGAGCGTGCCCGGCCGGCTCGGGGCCGGGCCGCCGCTCGCGACCGCCGTGAACGACTCGGCTGCGGGGGTGCTGACCGTCATCGGACTCCTCCTGCGGGGAGGTAGGGCGGGCGCGGCAGGGAAGGGCGCCCGCGGCCTGCTACGGCTTGACCACGATCGTCGTGTAGCGAATCGGCGACCCCGGGACGGGGGTGGCATCAGGACGACTGACCACCACCTCCACCACCACGGAGTCGGGTACCGGCGGCTGCCGCGCGATGCGCAGGAAGCGCCTCGCCACGCCGTCCGTCCCGGTCGTGTCGGCCGTGGAGGGGCGCCGCTGGTCATCCCCCAGCAGCAGCGTCCCGAGCGTGTCGGTGCGCGAGAGCCCCGCGGGCTCCACGATGCGGTAGCGCACGAGGTAGCCGCTCACGGCCACGGCGGTGTCCACCCCGGCGATCGCCGTGTCGTGCCCCACGAACACCCGAAGCGTGTCGATGTTCGCCGCCGGGATCCCGAGGGAGTACTGCACCGTATCGCGCAGAGTGTCAAGGGCGTACACGGTGTCCGGCCGCGAGGTGATCGTGACCTGGAGCGGCGACGACTGCAGCTTTCCCACGGAAGCGATCACCGAGATCTGCCCGTTCCGCTTCCCGGTCACGACGCCCGTCAGGCTGTCCACCACGGCGGCGCCGGTGTCCACGGCGAAGAAGCGGATGGGGGCGTCGGCGATCAGCTCGTTGTTGGCGTTGAACGCGCGCGCGGCGAGCGGCGCGACCGCGCCCAGACTGTCGCGCATCTGGTCGCCCGCCACCACGGACGGGAGCACCGGCGTGTCGATCTCGATCGCCACCGCCTCGGAGGGCTCGGTGCCGAAGCCGCTGCACGCGCCCATCGCGGCGGCGAGGAGCGGCACGGTGCCGGCGATGAGCGCGCCGAGGAGGGGGCGGAAGCGAAGAGGGATCACTCTAGTCGGTCGGTGAGGACCGTTGCGAGGTTGATGTACGCCTGCGCCGCCGGGTCCGCGGGGTCGCGCAGCACCACCGGCTGCCCGGCCGCGAAGGCATCGGCGGAGGCCGGGCTGCGCGGCACGACGATGTCGAACACCATGTTTCGCGGCAGGTGCTCGCGCACGTACTCGGCGACGCGCACGCACGCCGCGTTCTCGGCATCGTACATCGTGAGCAGCAGCCCGTCGAGCGTGAGCTCCTCGTTCACCGCGGCGATGTCCTGGATACCGCGCAGGATCTGCGGCGTCGTCTGCAGCGCCAGCGGCTCGCACTGCAGCGGGATGATAGCGTGCTGGCTCGCCTCGAGCACGCGGTGCACCGAGCTGCCGAGCCCCGGCGGCGTGTCCACCACCACCACGTTGCACCGGTCGCGCGCCGTGCCGAGCATCTCCTGGAGCAGGTTCGTCTCCTGGATCAGCTCCTCGTACACGCGATGGTCCGAGTGGTTCGACACCGTGCCGGCCAGGATCACGCGCAGCCAGGGAAGGGCGGTGGGGAGGATCACCTCGCGCAGCGACTTCTCGCCGGCGAGGAAGTCCGCCATGCCGTACGTCGGGTGCCCCGGGCGGAGCCCCACCCCGTACCGGACCGCCCCCTGCGGGTCCACGTCCACGAGCAGCGTCTTGAGCCCGCGCCGCGCGAACGCGGCGGCGAGATTCACCGCCGTGGTGGTCTTGCCCACGCCGCCTTTCTGACTGACGACCGCGAGGACTTGCCCCACCGGCTACTCGTGCTCGGGGTGCTGGACGGCGTCCGCCTGCCCGTCGGGGGTGAGCTGCTCCAGCGTCTGCCGCGCGTGCCGCACCCACCGCTCCGCGTCAGGCCCCGCGGGGGGGTGCTCGAGGAAGGCGGTGAGATGCTCGCCGGCGCCCGACACGTCACCGCGCTTGAGCAGGAGGAAGGCGATGCCGTAGTGCGCGCCCGCGAGCTTCGGATCGAGGTCGAGCGCGCGGCGGTAGCTGCGGATCGCCTCCTCGATGCGCCCCGTGCGCGAGTAGGCGATCGCCATGTTCTGCAGGATGCGCGGGTCGTTCGGCCGGTCGCGCAGCGCCAGCCGGTACGAGGTGAGGGCCGCGTCGTAGTCCCCCTGCCGCTCCAGCGACAGCGCCTCGCTCAGGTAGTCGAGGCGCTGCGGCTTCACTTTGGAGTTCTCTTCGCCGATGAGGCGGCGCCACCAGGACATGTGGTCGGGATCGGGACGGGGACGACGTGACGCGGCCTGAGGGTACCCGGCATCGCGCGAATGGCGCGCCAGGCGCGGCCGCGGTTGGCAAATTACCGTTGGAGAGGTATTGCAGCAACCGCGCCGTCGCGCAACTGCCGCTGCCGACGCGTGATACGACGCTGGCGCGCCGCGTGCTGTGACCCCACGCACGCTCCGCGTGCTTCCCTTGGGCGCCTCTGGCGGGTAGCTTCCCCCCTTCAGGCGACCCGCCCGGCGCACCGCCCGGCGATCCGCGCTCATCCCGCGCGCGACCCACGCACAAGGAGGAGTCCGGTGTCCCCTCGCCGTCAGACGATCGACCGCAGCCGCGGCGTCTTCGAGGTCGATTGGCAGCTCTTCGGCGAGCTGTCGCGGGC
>DASTSH010000111.1:0-12244 GCA_035760785.1 Gemmatimonadaceae bacterium
GATCACCCCCACGTCCATGAGGGCGACGTCCTTGATCCTCTGCCACAGGGACTTGCGCGGCACGTCGTCCGCGCGCCTGAGAATCCGCATCTACTGCCTGTCCGAGTTCAGTGTTCAGGGCGCATGGAGCCTCGGGTGTGCAGGACCTGGTGGCTGGACCACCATGAAACGCGTGTGGCGTGTGGGAGACTGACGGGGAGAGGTGCGAGGTACGGCGCGTGTAGGCTCGGCGGTAGAGAGAGTCCGCCTACACACGAACCTACTCGCGCTCTACCTCGCTCCTCTGCCCGTCAGTGTCCCACACGCCAGACGCGTTTCACGGTGGTCTAGCGACCAGGTCCCAGGCCCCCCCGAAGTTCAATCCTCACCACCGTCCCCTCCCCCTCCACACTCGCGATCGCGATCTCGCCTCCCCAGCTCTCTACCAGGCGGCGCGAGATGGCGAGACCGAGCCCGGAGCCGGAGGTGCGCGTGGAGAAGTGCGGCTCGAAGAGGCGCGGCAGCACGGCCGCGGGGATGCCGCGCCCGTCGTCGATGACCTCCACGCGCACCCGGCCGTCGGCGGGGAGCACGCGCAGCTCCACCCGCCGAGCCTCCGCGAGCCGCGCGTTCTCGAGCACGTTGAGCAGCACCTCGTGCAGCTCCTCCCCCCGCGCGACGGCGAGCACCGGCCCGTCGGGCACTGTCAGGCGCCAGTCGACAGCGCCACGCCCCAGCCGCTCGAGCTCCACCACGTCGCGCGCCACCGCCGCCACGTCCACCGACTCCGCTGGCGCCGGCGGGGCGGTGCCGTACCGGCTGAAGCTCCGCGCGATCTCGTCCAGCCGGTCGATCTCGGCCAGGATGCGGCGTGCGTTGCGGTCGAGGATCTCGTCGAAGTCCGGGCGCTTGTCGCCGTGCGCGCGCTGCAGGTGCTGCACGCCGAGGCGGATGGGGGTGAGGGGATTCTTGATCTCGTGGGCCACCTGCCGCGCCATCTCTCCCCAGGCGAGCACGCGCTGGGCACGCGCGAGATCGGTGACGTCGTCGAGCGTGAGCACGGCACCGCCGCTCGTGAGCCGCGTGAGCCGCGCCTGGAGCTGCCGCTCCGCCAGCACGAGCTCGAACTCCTCCTCGTCGCCGCCGCGCGCGAGGAAGGCGTGCAGACGCTCGGCCACGGCGGGGCACACCGCGTCCATGAGCGGACCGGCGGCGAGCGGCGCGCCGAGCAGCGATTCGGCGCGCGGGTTCGCGAGCGTGACGGCGCCGTCGGAGGCGAGCGCCACCACGCCGCTCGCCACGTTGCGCAGCACCGCCGCCGTGCGGCGCTGCGCCGACTCGAGCGCGGCGCGGCTCGCGCC
Source organism: Gemmatimonadaceae bacterium (assembly GCA_035760785.1). GTDB lineage: Bacteria > Gemmatimonadota > Gemmatimonadetes > Gemmatimonadales > Gemmatimonadaceae > JADGGM01. The sequence continues at coordinate 1,341 of DASTSH010000111.1, forward strand.
CAGGTCCGCCGCCATGCGCCGGAACGCCGAGAACACCGGCTCGAACTCCTCGGGCGGGCGCCGCGCGAGCGGGGGCTCACGCTCCCCTCCGGCGATCGCGAGCGCCGCGCCGCGCAGGCTCCCGATCGGCTGCGCGAGCGACCGCGACGCCACGCGGCTGAGCCAGAGCGCGCCGAGGGCGCCGAGCACGGTGGCGAACAGCACGAGCACGCCCAGGTCGCGGCGGCGCTGATCGAGCACGTCCTCGTTCCCTCGCGCCGGCGCCGCGAGCACCACCGTCTCCCCTCCCGGCGCCAGCGCGGAGCGATAGCCGAACAGCGCGAGCGTGTCCCCCACCCGCTCGAGCCGGCTCGCGTACACCTCGCGCCCCTCTCGCAGCCCCTGGTACACCGCCGGCGGCACGAACCGCCCCGTCGGCACGAGCGCATCGAACAGCGGATCGCTCGCCCGCTGGAGCTCCCCCCCCTCGAAGAGGAGGAGCGGAGTCCCCACGCGCTCCCCCACGGCGTCGAGCGGCTGCGGCTCCTCCCCCCCGGTGGCGGTGCGGAGCGTCTCGCGCACCACGAGGTCGCGCGACTGGCGGTCCTCGTCGCGCAGGCGCTGGTAGCTCCAGAGCGCGAACACCAGCGCCGGCACCACGAAGAACGCGAACAGCCCCACGGTGAGCCGTGCGCGGTAGCTGTGCGTCCAACGGCGCGCGCGCATCCGCAGCCAGCGGCCGAACGCGCGATCGGGGAGCGCGCTCACCGTCCAGAGGGCGAGCAGGAGCACGAGGTCGAGGAGCACCACCAGCGTCCCGCGCTGCACGAGGGTGGCCAGCGACCGCAGCTCGATCTCGATGTGCGCCCGGCGCGGGCCGCGCGACGTGAGTACCACGTGATCGCCGTGCAACTCGCTCCCGGTGCGGTACCAGCGCGTGGTGTTCGGCGGCACGCGCCCGGGCTCGAGATCGGCGAGCGAGATGGAGTACGGGGGCGGTCCGTGCTCCCGCTGCTCGAGCCCGAGGAGCGCGTTGTACGGATCGTCGGGGATGAGCCTCGTGCGCGGCGCCACGAGCACGGTGGCGGCGGACCCGTCGGCGAACGGCACGGCGAGCAGGGCGAACATCCCCGGCGTGCCGAGCACCTGCCGCACCACCCGCGCGCGCGATGCCCGGGCGTCCATCACCGCGCGCGCCAGGTCGGACCGGGGGAGCACGATCGGGTCGAGCGCGACCTCGGCGTCGAGCATCCCCCGCGCGTTCCAGCTCTGGAGCGCCACCGGATACCCCGAGCCCACGAGGTCGGAGCGCATGTACAGCCGCACCAGCTCCGCCTCGCTGCGCGGCGGCGCGTCGTCGGCGATCATGTCGCCGAAGCGCTGGAGCACGGCGACGACGTCGGGCTCCACCGTGCCGAGCCCCCCCACGTCGCGATTGGCGAGCGCCGCCTGCCCGCGCACGCCGGCGTTCCACGCGAGCGTGGTGGCGCCGAGCGCCGCGACGGTGGCCGCGGTGATCACCGCGCGGCGATGCGGGCGCGTGAGGGCGAGCGCGCCGATGGCCACGATCCAGAGCACGGTGTACCACTGCGGCCAGATGCCCGGCGGACGGAGGACCACCGGTCCGAGAAGCGCCGCGCCGGCGGCGAGGATCGGGGCCACCGCCGGAGGGAGTCCGCGCGCGCGACCGAGCGCCGCACCGCCGGCGGTGGCCGCGGCCACCAGCAGCGCACCCGCGACGAGGAACAGGGCGATCTCCCACGCCAGCCAGAGGGTGGTGGTCACGCCGCCGGGGGGCGGCGACACCCCGCGCGACAGCGCGCGCAGGAGGAAGGGCCCCCCGGCCATGATCGCCACCACCAGGGCGAGCGCGGCGCCACGCGGCGGGATGCGTCCGTGGCCGCGCAGCACCACGAGCAGCGCGAGGAGCACGATCGCCGCCGCGAGGATGAGCGCTCCCACGCTGGCCGTGAACGCCCCCCCGAGCTCCGCATAGTACACCGTGGGGTCGAAGAACACCGAGCCGCTGGAGAAGCCGCTCAGCGGGAGCAGCCACACCGCCAGCAGCGCGACGCCGAGCGGCGCGAGACGCCACGCGACGGAGCGTTCACCGCGCCAGGCGACGACCAGGAAGAGGATCGCGGCCAGGGCGAGCACCACCGTCCCCGTCTCGCGCACCCGCCCGAGCGCGGCGAAGCGCGCCTCTTCAGGCCCCGGCGCGATGGCGCGCGCCACGACGAGCGTGTCCCCGTGCGGGGAGAACGCCACCCCCCCGCCAGGGCCCGTGGCCGGGCGGCGGGAGCGCGCGTCGAACGTGCTCAGATCCACGACCCGGGCGATGCGGTTCGCCACCGCCGGCACCAGACGGTCCCCCGGGGGATCGGCCTGGAGCACCGCCGTGGCGACGGCGCGCGTCTCGCCGCGCGTCGCGGCGGCGTACATGGTCACGTAGAACGGCGTGTACACCACGCCGATCGGCGCCGTGAGCGAGTCCGTGGGAACGACCACACGCCCCGCCCACGCCAGGGGATTGCCCCCCAAGTAGATGACCAGCCCCTCCCCCGGATGGTGGCGCATGGCCTGACGCGCCGCGGCGAACGCTCCCGGCGGATCGAGCGGCGCATCGAGCGCGGCGGCCGCGGTGGCGCGCAGCCCGCGTGCCGTGGTGCGGAAGGCATCGTCCAGCCGGGACTCGCCGTGCAGCACCAGCGCGTCGCGGTAGCGCGGCCAGTCCACGTCGATGCGACGGAGGGTGCGCTGCGCCACCGCGGCGATGGCGACGAACATCGCGAGCGCGGCCACGCCCCCCGCCGCCCAGTAAGCGCGGCGCGGTCTGCCGCGAAGCGTCACGAGCGCGGCGAGCCCGGTGGCGGCAGCGGCGACGGCGAGGTAGCGTATGCGCGGACTCCGGAGCCACCAGGCCCCGGCCACGAGCGCCACCCCGGCGGTCACCACCCAGAGGCGCGTGCCCGCTCGCGACCAGGACGCGCGCTGGCGCATCCGTTGCACTGCACTGCGAGCCGAAATGAGCTTTCCCCCCCGCGCCGGCGATGCCACGCCGCGGCGCCTCAAAGAGCTCGGTCCCGCCGAGGTCGCGGCGATCATCGCCGCCGACCCCCGGCTCATCGTCCCGGTGGGCACGTGCGAGCAGCACGGGCCGCACCTGCCGATGGGATCCGCCACCATCATTGCCGAGCGGCTGGCGGACGACTTCTCCGCCACCACCGGCGTGATCCGTGCCCCCACCATCGAGTACGGCGTGAACATCCCCGCCGAACGTGACTACCCCGGAAACGCCGGCATGCGCCGCAAGACCCTGCACCGCATGCTCAACGACCTCCTGGGCTCCTGGGAGGACTCGGGCTTCCGGGAATTTATCCTCCTCACCGCCCACGACTACGACGCGCACCAGGAAGCGCTGGACACCCTGATCACCAGGGTGGCCCGCGTCCGGGTGGTGGACATCTATGCCGTGCGCATCGACGACTTGCTCGACGGCCAGGGGGAGCACATGCACGGGGGGGAGGCCGACACCTCGCTCCTCCTCTACCTGACCCCGCAACTCGTGCGGATGGAGTGGGCGCAGGACTTCATGGTCACGCGCGAGTCGCTGCGGCGTTACCGGCGGGGGCGGTTGCGCGTCCCGAAGGAGAGCGCCGGCTCCATCGGGCGCCCCACGCTGGCCACGCCCGAGAAGGGGCGGGCCATCTACGAGCGAATCCGGGACCGCATCGGCGAGCGCATATTCCTCACCCCCGCCCCGGTCGCATGAACCCTCGCCCCTCCCGCCGGGTATCATCCATCAATATGCGATACCTGAGCCTTCTCTCCGCGACGCTGCTGGCCGTGCCGTCCCCGTCCCCGGCGCAGGTGTCGGTGGTGGACGAAGGGACGTTCACCATCACGCGCGATGGCCAGCGGATCGGCCACGAGACGTTCACCATCCGCAAGACGGCCGGTCCGGGCGGCGACGTGTACGTCGCCAGCGCCACGGTGGACGTGGACACGCAGCGCCTCTCCCCGGCGCTCCGCGCCGATGACTCGTTCGCGCCGCTCGCCTATCAACTCGAGGTGCGGTCGGGCGACGAGGTACAGGAGCGGCTCAAGGGGCTCGTGGGGCGCGGTCGCTTCAGCGCGCAGGTGAAGACGCCGCGCGGCGAGTCCACCAAGGAGTACGTGGTGTCCGACGGCGCGCTGGTGCTGGACGATGACGTGTTCCATCAGTACTACTTTCTCGCGCAGCGCGCCGGGCGGCTCGGTGGCGCGGGGGGGACGGTGCCGGTGGTCATCCCGCGCCGCAACACGCAGGTGGTCATGCGCGTAAAGCTGGTGGGACCGGACCGGGTCACGATCGGCGGTCGCGCCATTGCCGCGCGTCACCTCGTGCTCGCCGAGCCCGGCGGCGCGACGCGGCAGATCTGGGTGGATGACGCGGGACGGGTGCTCAAGGTGTCGCTCGATGCGCGCGGCCTGACCGCCACCCGCGACGAGCCACCGCGCTGAGCCGGGGTCCGCAGGCGCCCCGCCCTGACGGGCGGGGCGTTTTTTTTTGTCAGACTTCGGTGAAACCGTCGCGTACGCCCCGTCGTAGGTCTGCCAGACACCATGCGAGGACACTTCACGATGCGATCCCCCAGGTTCGTCGCGGCAGCGCTCTGTTCCGCCATGGCCGCCCTGTCCGGGCGAGCGGCGCAGGCGCAGTCCGCTGACACGACGAGCGGGCCGGCGACCACGGCCGACACCACCAGCGGGCCGGTGCTGACGTTGGAGGAGGCGACCACGCTCGCCCTCCGCAACAACCCCGACCACCTCTCGGTGGTGAACAATCGCCAGACCGCCGCCGCCAAGCGGCGCGCCGCGTACGGCGGGCTGCTCCCCCGCCTCGACGCGCAGCTCCAGGGCGAGTTTCGGCAGCAGGGCTCCACGCCGATCAACGGCGTCACGTTCGACGTGAACTCCGACATCTACCAGTCGAACTTCTGGCTCGGTCTCACCTACAAGCTGAACGCCAACACCTTCCTGCAGCCGAAGATCGAGGCCGCCGGGGTGCGCGCGGCAGAGGCCGACATCTCCGGCTCGGCGGAGACGGTGCGCGCCGGCGTGGCGCAGGCCTACCTCACCGTGCTCCAGGATGCGGCCAAGGCGGACCTGCAGGACACGCTGGTGAACCAGGCCTCGGTGCAGCTCGAGCTGGCGAAGGCCAAGGCGGCGGTGGGCTCGGGGACGCAGCTCGACATCAACCGCGCCGAGGTGGCGCTCGGGCAGGCCCAGGTGGCCGCGCTCCAGGCGCGCAACCAGGTGGAGGTGGACAAGCTCCGCCTCTTCCAGGACATGGGCGTGCCGCAGCCGCCCAACGTGCGCCTCACGACCTCGTTCGAGGTGCGCGCGCCTACCTTCTCCCTCGACTCCGTGCTCGACCTCGCGCGGCAGAAGAACCCCGGGCTCGTCGCGCTCCGCTCGCGCGACCGCGTGGCGTCGCTCGGCGTGAAGTCGGCGCGCTCGGACTACCTGCCCACGCTGCAGCTCACCACCGGGTGGGGCGGGTACACCTACGAGTACTCGAACCCCGATGTGCTCGTGCAGGGGGCGCAGTTCCAGTACCAGCAGGGGCTCGCGCAGTGCGCGGTGAACGACTCGATCCGCACCGGCGCGGGGCTCGCGCCGCTCGGCGCCGGGTGCACGTCGCGCCTCCAGCCGGTGGACGCCGCCCAGATCCGCGCCGCGAACAACCAGTTCCCCTTCAACTTCACCAAGCAGCCGTTCTCGATTCAGGCCATGCTCTCTCTCCCGATCTTCGACAACTTCCAGCGCGAGGAGCGGGTGCAGGAGGCGGAGGCGCAGCGGAACGACGCGCGCTACAACATCAGGAAGCAGGAGCTCGCCCTCACCGCCGACGTCACCGGGGCGTACCTCACGCTCGTGACGCAGGCCAAGACGGTGGACCTCCAGCAGCGGAACGCGGCGAAGGCGCGCGAGGAGTTGGCGCTGGCCGAGGCGCGCTACCGCGTGGGCGCGGCCACGTTCCTCGACCTGAGTGACGCCCGCGCCAGCTTCGAGCGCGCAGAGAACGACCGGATCAACGCGGTCTACGAATATCACAAGGCGTTCGCCGCGCTCGAGAGCGCGGTGGGCCGGCCCCTCCGCTAACAGAGGAATACCATGAGTCGACGGACGAAGTGGGGCATCCTGGGAATCCTGGCGCTGCTGGTGGTGGGCGTGCTGGCGCTGGCCGCGGCCAAGCGCGGAAACAAGGCGGTGGAGGTGCGCGAGGAGAAGGTCCAGCGCCGCGACCTCGTGGCGTCGGTGACCGCGAGCGGGCAGGTGCAGCCGCGCACGAAGGTGGACATCTCCTCCGACGTGAGCGGGCGCATCGTCAGGCTCGCGGTGAAGGAAGGGGACGTCGTGAAGAAGGGGCAGTTCCTCCTCCAGATCGATCCGTCCACGTACCAGGCCGACGTGCAGCGCCAGGCCGCGCTCGTGGCCAGCTCGCGGGCGGACATGATGCGCGCCAAGGCGAACCTCGAGCAGTCGCAGAGCGCGCTGCGCCGCTCCGAGCAGATCCGGAAGACGAACCCCACCCTCGTGTCCGATGAGCAGATGGAGCAGCTCCGGACCACGGTGGACGTGAACCAGGCGCTGTACAACTCCGCCCAGCACCAGGTGGACCAGGCCGCGGCGGCGCTCCGGAACGCGCAGTCGAGCCTCGCCAAGACCACGATCAACGCCCCCATGAGCGGGCGCGTCACCCGGCTCAACGTCGAGCAGGGCGAGACCGCGGTCCAGGGGACGTTCAACAAGGACGCCGCGCTCCTGCTCACGATCAGCGACATGAGCGTGCTGGAGACGAAGGTGAAGGTGGACGAGACCGACGTCGCGCGGATCTCCGTCGGCGACTCGGCCCTCGTGGAGATCGACGCCTTCCCCGACACCACGTTCATGGGTCGCGTGGTGGAGATCTCCAACAGCTCGCTCCAGACGCCCACGCAGACGGCGGCGAACACGAGCGACCAGGCGGTGGACTACGAGGTGAAGGTGCAGCTCCTGAACCCGCCCCCGGACACCAAGCCGGACTTCTCGGCGACGGCGAAGATCGTCACCGACACGCGCAAGAACGTGCTGAGCATCCCGATCATCGCGCTCACCGTGCGCGAGCACGAGGCGAACGAGAACAAGGACTCGGCGCAGGTGGCGCTCGGCAAGCGCCCCACGAAGGAGGTCGGGAAGCGCGACGTCGAGGGAGTGTTCGTGGTGGGGAAGGATGGCCGGGTGTCGTTCCGCCCCGTCAAGATCGGCATCGCGGGGGAGGAGTACTTCGAGGTGCTGAGCGGGGTGCAGCAGGGGGAGACGATCGTCGCCGGGAGCTATCAGGCGATCCGCGAGCTGAAGGACAGCTCCCTCGTGCGGGAAGCGAAGAAGGAAGACCAATCCAAGAAGGAGCCGAAGGCGTGAGCGCGGACATCGGAAACCCGGGGCTGAGCACCACCGCCGAGCGACAGGCCATCACCGACACGCTCGGCGCCACCCCGGGGAAGGACTGGGTGATCGTGACGCGCGGCATCCGCCGCGACTACGACATGGGCGGCGAGGTGGTGCACGCGCTGCGCGGCGTGGACCTCGCCGTACGCCGCAACGAGTACGTGGCGATCATGGGCCCCTCGGGGTCCGGGAAGTCCACGTTCATGAACATCATCGGATGCCTCGACACCCCGAACGCCGGGGAGTACTGGCTGAACGGGCAGCTCGTGTCGCAGATGCGCGACGATGAGCTGGCGCGGGTGCGCAACCGGGAGATCGGGTTCGTCTTCCAGACGTTCAACCTGCTCCCGCGCGCGAGCGCGCTGCACAACGTGGAGCTGCCGCTCGTGTACGCCGGCGTGCCGGCGGCCGAGCGGCGGCGGCGCGCGGCGGAGGCGCTGGACCGCGTGCAGCTCGCGAACCGCATGGACCACCGCCCCAACGAGCTCTCCGGCGGGCAGCGGCAGCGCGTGGCGATCGCGCGCGCGCTGGTGAACAACCCGGCGATCCTGCTCGCCGACGAGCCGACGGGGAACCTCGACTCGCAGACGTCGGAGGAGATCATGCGCGTCTTCGAGACGCTGGCCGACGGCGGACAGACGGTGATCATGGTGACGCACGAGCCGGACATCGCGTCCCACGCGCGCCGCGTGGTGGTGCTGCGCGACGGCCGCATCTCGTCCGACGAGCGGCGCGAGACGTTCGTGAGCCGTGTGGGGTTGGCGTAGGGACCGGAGGCTGGGGGCCGGGGGCCAGGGGGATTCGGGGAGCGAACGGGAGCGGGGACGGCACACCCCGCGGCTCCCCGTCCCCGCTCCCGACGTCCCCGCCCCCGCTCTCCATCGGTTCCGCCGTCCCCGCTGACTCCCCCGGCCCCTAGCCCCTGGTCCCATGCCCCTATTCGACGCCATACGCCTCGCACTCGCCCAGATCCGGGTGCAGAAGCTGAAGAGCTTCTTCACCCTGCTGGGCGTCACCATCGGGGTGATGTTCCTCATCGCCGTCGTGTCGATCGTGCAGGGGATGTCGAACTACATGGAGGACGCGTTCGCCGGAAAGTTCCTCGGCGTGAACACGTTCAACCTCCGCCAGCACCCCGACTTCAACATGGGCGACGTGACGGAGGCGGAGTGGCGCTCCTGGCAGCACCGCCCGCCGATCACGGTCGCCGATGCCTACGCCGTCCGCGACGCGCTCCCCGCGGGGGCGCGCTGGGCGATCGATGACGTGCGCTGGCTCTCCCCCACCTCGCGCTACGCCAACGGCGGCCCGCAGGCGCTCGTGCACGCCGTCACCCCCGAGTTCTTCGCGATCAGGAACCTCGTGGTCACGTCGGGGCGCGTGTTCAACGAGCAGGAGGACCGCCTCGGCGCCCCCGTGGTGGTGATCGGGACCGACGTGGTGCACGACATGTTTCCCGGCGTGGACCCCATTGGGAAGGAGCTGCGCCTCGGCGGGATCCCCTTCCGCGTGATCGGCGTGCTGGAGAAGCAGGGATCCGCGTTCGGCATGTCCCTCGACCGGCAGATCCTGGGCCCCTTCCACTCGAAGATGCGCGAGCTGACCGGCGCGCGCATCAACCTGTACGGCGTGGTCGTGAAGGCGCCGTCCCCGGAGGCGATGGGAGACATCGAGGACGCCGTGCGCGAGGTGATGCGCCGCCGGCACAAGCTGCGCCCGGCGGAGCCGGACGACTTCGTGCTCGAGACCTCCGAGTCGGCGCTGTCGCAATGGCAATCGCTCAAGAGCATCCTCGTGAAGGCGGGAGTGGTGCTCCCGGCGATCGGTCTCGTGGTGGGAGCGATCGTGATCATGAACATCATGCTCGTGGCGGTGGCGGAGCGGACGCGGGAGATCGGGATCCGGAAGTCGCTCGGCGCGCGCCGGCGCGACATCATGGCGCAGTTCCTCGTGGAGTCGGCGACGCTGTCCACCGTCGGCGCCGCGCTGGGGATCGGACTCGGGATCGGCCTGTCCAAGGCCGTGGCCGCGGTCTCGCCCCTCCCCACCAGCGTCGCGCTGTGGTCCATCGGCGTGTCGGTGCTCCTCGGCGCCGGCGTGGGGATCGCGGCCGGCATCTATCCCGCGAGCCGCGCATCGCGACTCGATCCGATCGTCGCCCTCCGAGCCGACTGACATGGCCAACCGACTGCACAATCTCGGGGAAGGGATCCTCATCGCCTTCGAGGCGATCCGCGCGAACAAGGCGCGCACCAGCCTCACGATCCTCGGCATCGCCGTCGGCGTGTTCGTGGTGACGGCGATGGCGGCGGCGGTGCACGGGATCAACTCCGGCGTCGAGGCGAGCATGGCCGCCGCGGGCCCCACCACCTTCTTCGTGACCAAGTGGCCGATCGCGATCAACTCGTGCAACGGCTCGGCGGACAGCTGCCCGTGGCGGCGCAACCCGCCGCTCACGATCGAGGACGTGCACCGCATCGCGCGGCAGCCGTCCATCCGCTCCGTCGTGGCGCACCTGGGCTCCTCGGCCTCGTTCAAGTACAAGGACCGGGAGCTCCCCGGCGCGTCGTACGACGCGTACACCCCGGAGTGGACGGACGTGGATGGCGGCACCATCGATCCCGGCCGGAGCTTCACGGAGGGTGAGAACTCCGACGCGGCACAGGTGGTGATCATCAACGAGGCGATGAAGGAGAAGCTCTTTCCCGGTGGCAGCGCCGTGGGGAAAGAGGTCGCCATCAACGGGAAGCCCTTCCTCGTGATCGGCGTGCAGCACCCGCTCGGGAACTTCTTCGACAACGCGAACAAGCCGAAGGCGGTGCTCCCGTTCGAGACGGCGCGGCGGAAGCTGAACGCTGGGGTGCGATGGATGGACATCACGGTGAAGCCGCGCGACGGCGTGGCGCAGGATGTCGCCATCGATGAGACCATCGCCGCGCTGCGCATCCGGCGACAGTTGAAGCCGTCGCAGGAGAACACCTTCTTCGTGAGCACGCAGGAGAAGGTGATGGAGCTCTACAACAAGGTGATCGGGGTGTTCGAGCTCGTGATGCTCGTGCTGTCGGCGATCGGCCTGATGGTGGGCGGCATCGGCGTGGTGGCGATCATGATGATCAGCGTGACCGAGCGCACGCGGGAGATCGGCGTGCGCAAGGCACTCGGCGCCACGCGCGGCACCATCCTCTGGCAGTTCCTGGTGGAGGCCGCCACGCTCACGATGATCGGCGCCGTGGCCGGCCTGATCGCCGGGGGCGGCCTCACGGCGCTGATCCGCAAGTTGACGTCGATCGACGCGACGATCCCGGCGGCGGCGATCGTGTTGGCCCTCATCGTGAGCGCGCTCACGGGGATCCTCTTCGGTCTTCTCCCCGCCGCCCGCGCGGCGCGGCTGGATCCGGTGGAGGCGCTCCGCTACGAGTAGGGGCTGGGGGCCGGGGGCCGAGGATCGG
>DASTSH010000112.1:0-10277 GCA_035760785.1 Gemmatimonadaceae bacterium
AGCCCCCAACCCCTCTAACTTCCCCGCATGCGACGTCTCCTCCCGATCACGCTCATCCTCGCTGGATGCGCGTCGGGGGCGAGGCCGGGGGGCACGAGCCCCTCGCCGGCTGCGCCCCCCACGCTCCCCCCGATCCCGCTCGTCCTCGGCCCGCTCCAGCCGAAGGTCGTCTACCCCGAAGAGAACCAGCTCCTCCAGTCGCGCGACTCGAACTTCATCTTCGGGTCCGTCGGCAACGGCCACGCGACGCTCACCATCAACGGCACGCGCGTGCCGGTGCAGCCGAACGGCAGCTTCATCGCCTTCCTCCCGCTGCCGCCGGACAGCCAGCCGCGCTACGATCTCGTGGCCGCGCTGGGGAGCGACACCGCGCGCGCCACGCGCGTCGTGAGGCTCCTCCCGCCGCGTCCGCAGCTCCTCCCCACGGGGCCGCTCGTGGTGGATTCGGCGAGCGTCACGCCGAGCGGTCGCTATGCGCTGCGCGACGACGAGCTCGTGCGCGTGAGCGTGCGCGCGCCGGCGAACGCCACCGTGTTCTGGCACGGGCAGGGAGACACCACCGTCGCGCTCGTGAACGATGCGGCGCCCTTCACGATGGCCGCCGGCGGCGCCGCCGCCCCGGGCGCCCCCGCGAGTGGCGCCACGAGTCCGACCACGGCGCCCGCCGCTCCGCCGCTCGCGGGCGACGCCGAGCAGTGGGCCACGCTCCTTCCAGCCGCGCGCCTCCGCGCGAAGAGCGAGATCGTGGTGGCGCGTGTGGCCGACACCGTGCGCCTCGCGCTCCCCGCGATCCTCCCCGCGCCCACCACGCCAACGTGGGGAATGCTCGGCGCCGACTCGAGCGCGGTGAGCGACACCGACCGCGTGATCATCGGCCGGCCGGAGCCGAGCGGCACGTACAAGTGGCTTCTCATGCCGCGCACCGTGCTCCCCATCACCGGCGCCGCGGGCGACTACGTGCGCGTGCGCCTCGATGATGCGCTCGAGATCTGGGTGGGCGCGCGCGACATCCGCCCCCTCCCCGCGGGGTGGGCGCCCGAGCGGCGCATCGCGGGGAACGCGCGCGTGGAGCCGGCCGCGGGGTGGGTGGACCTCGTGATCCCCATGTCGTCGCGCCCCGCGTACCTGGTGGATGAGGGGGACCACGAGCTCGCGCTCACGCTCTACGGCGTCACCGCGAACACCGACATCATCCACTTCGCCGACAACGACTCGCTCGTGCGCTGGGTGCGCTGGACGCAGGAGCTCCCCGGGCGCGCGCGCTACGTGGTGCACCTCGCGTCGCAGCCGTACGGCTACCTCGTGTTCTGGCAGGACGGGAACCTCGTGCTGCGCGTGCGGCGTCCCCCGGTGGTGAATCCCGCGCGCCCGCTCGCGGGGCGGGTGATCACCGTGGATCCCGGCCACCCGCCCATCGGCGCCACCGGGCCCACCGGGCTGTACGAGGCGGACGCCGTGCTCGCCGTGGGGCTGCGGGTGCGGCAGATGCTCGAGGCGCGCGGCGCCACGGTGATCATGACGCGCACGGAGAAGGGACCCGTCGCCCTCGGCGATCGTCCCATCATCGCGCGCCGCGCGAACGCCGACGCGCTCGTGTCGATCCATCTCAACGCGCTCCCCGACGGGATAAATCCTTTCAACGCCAATGGAACGGGCGCCTATTATTTCCACCCGCAGTCGGCGGCGCTGGCGCGCGCGCTCCAGAACGGCATGGTGCGGAACATGGGACTGCGCAACCTCGGCGTGAACTACGACAACCTCGCCCTGGCGCGCCCCACGTGGATGCCCGCCGTCCTCTGCGAGGGCGCGTTCATCATGATGCCGGATCAGGAGGCCGCGCTCCGCACGCCGCAGTTCCAGGCGGAGTACGCGCGGGGGATCGTGGACGGCCTCGAGAGCTGGTTCCGCTCGCTGGCCGCGCGGTGAGCGAGCGGCGCCTCCACGGCGTCGCGCTCGCGGCGCTCCTCGCGCTGCTCGCGTGGCTCCCCGCCTCCGCCGCCGCCCAGGTGGCCCCCGACGCGCGGTGGCGCACCATCCGCACGGCGCACTTCTCCGTGCACTTCACCCCGGAGCTCGACAGCATCGGCCGCCGCGCGGCGGCCGATGCCGAGGTGGCCTACGCGCAGCTCGCGCGGCGCCTCCACCCGCCGCGCGGTCCGATCGACCTCGTGGTGGCGGACAACGTGGACTACTCCAACGGCTTCACCACGCCGTTCCCCACCAACCGCATCATCGTCTACGCCCACCCGCCGCTCGACCTCCCCTCGCTCCGCTTCTACGATGACTGGCTGTCGCTCGTGATCACGCACGAGCTGACGCACGTCTTTCATCTCGACCGCACGCGCGGCTGGTGGCGCGTGGCGCAGAAGGTGTTCGGCCGCGCGCCGGTGCTCTTCCCGAACCTGTACGATCCGGCGTGGATCACCGAGGGACTCGCCACCTACTACGAGAGCGACGTCACCGGCGCGGGGCGCGTGGAGGGGACCTACGAGCGCATGCTCGTGGAGGCGAACGTGGAGGACGGCGGGCTCCTCCCGTTCGACCGGTGGAACCTGGTGAGCACCCGCTATCCCGGCGGGGACATCGCGTACGGCTACGGGTCCCTCTTCTTCGACTTCCTGGCCCGCACGCGCGGCCGCGATCGCGTGCGCGACTTCGTGGAGCGCTCGAGCGGCGCGACCATTCCCTTCCTGCTGAACCGCCAGGCCAGGGCGGCGTTCGGTGTCTCCTTCAGCGACGGCTGGCGCGAGTGGCGCGACTCGCTCCGCGCGCACAGCCTGGCACCGCGCCCCGCGCTCGCCGGGTGGCGCGACCTCTCGCGCGGCGGGCACGTGGCCGTGTTCCCCCGCTGGAGCGGGGACAGCGCCGTGCTCTTCGCGGGGAGCGACTGGAAGTCCTCCCCCGCCGCCTGGCGCGCGGACACCGCGGGGCGGGTCGATCGCATCGGGCGGCGCAACGACGCCGAGGAGAACGTCCCGCTCCCCGATGGGTCCATCGTGTTCTCGCAGCTCGACCTCACCGATCCCTACCACGTGCGGAGCGACCTGTGGGTGCAGCGGGGCGGGGCGCAGCGCCGCCTGACGAGCGGCGCCCGGCTCGCCCAGCCCGACGCGCGCGCCGACGGCGCGATCGTGGCCGTGCACTTCGCCCCCGCCACCACGCAGCTCGTGCGCGTGAGCCCGGACGGCCGGCGTGTGACTCCCATCGTCCCCGCCTCCCCCGACACGCAGTGGGCGGAGCCGCGCTGGTCACCGCGCGGTGACATGATCGCCGCCACGCGCTGGACGCGCGGCGGCTTCGCGGATGTGGTGGTGCTCGACACCCTCGGGCGCGTGCTCCGCGCGTTCGAGCACGACCGCGCCTTCGACGGCTCCCCCGCGTGGACGCCGGACGGCGCGCACGTCATCTTCGCCTCCGACCGCACGGGGATCACCGACCTGTACATCGCCACCGTCGGCGACTCCGCCCCGCCGCGCCGCATCTCGCGCGCGACCACGGGAGTGTTCTACCCCGACGTCTCTCCCGACGGGCGCACCCTCGCCGCCGCGCGCTACGACGCCGAGGGGTGGCACGTGGGGATCGCGCCGCTCGACACCACCGGCGCCGAGCCCACCCCGCTCGATGCCGGGTTCGCCGACGATCCGCTGCCGCCGTCCGGGCGGAGCGGCGCCCCCGAGCGCGGCTACTCGCCGTGGGGAGCGCTCCTGCCTCACTACTGGCTCCCGATCGCCGGGCAGACCACCACCGGCGGCTACTCCGTGGGCGCGTTCACCTCCGGGAGCGACGTGGTGGGGCGCCACGCGTGGTTCGCGCAGCTGCTGCTCGACCCGCGCGACGGCGAGCACACCTTCGACGCCACCTATCGGTATGCGGGGCTCGGCCAGCCGGTGGTGAGCGCCGGCGCCACCCAGTTCTGGGACCGGCAGGGGCTCGTGGACACCTCGGGCGCGCTCGTGGGAGATCTGCTGCGCCGCACGCAGCAGTACTCCGTGAGCTTCGGCGTGAGCCGCCCGCGCGTGCGCAAGAGCGCGTTCGCGTCCATCGGCGGGGAGCTCGAGCTGCGCCGCTACACCACCGACCCCGCGCCGCTCATCGGGCGGCTCGCCGACTACTACGCGTCCGGGCCGCGCTACTGGTCGATCATCGCGACCAGCGGGTGGTCGAACGTGCAGCGCCCGCCGCTCGCGATCTCCCCCGAGGACGGGATCTCCCTCGCCGCCACCGGGCGCGTGCGCTGGCTCGAGGGGGCGAGCGGGGTGCAGTCGCGCAGTCTCAGCGCCACGCTGAACGCGTACAAGAGCGTGGATGTGGGGGCGTGGGCGCACCACGTGATCGCCGCGCGCGTGGCGTCCGGCACCGCGAGCGGCGCCGATCCCGGCGAGTTCGACGTCGGCGGCTCCAGCGGCACGCCCACGTCGATCTTTCCCGGCTTCACCCTCGGCGCGCACCACACCTTCGCCGTGCGCGGCTTCCCCTCCGGCGCGCGCAGCGGGAGCGACGTGCTCACCGGCTCCCTCGAGTGGCGCGCCCCCATCGGCCAACCGCGGCGCGGACTCGGCTTCTGGCCGCTCTTCCTCGACCGCACCAGCGTGAGCGTCTTCGGCGACGCCGGCACCGCCTGGCACGCCACCGACGGCCGCGGCATCGCCGACTGGCTCGCGAGCGTCGGCGCCGAGCTCGATCTCGACACGGGCTTGCAGTACGACGCGCCGTACCGGCTCCGGCTCGGCGTCGCGGCGCCGGTGGTGAACAACTCGGTGCTGAGTACGAGCAAGGTCAGCGTGTATTTTCAGCTGGGCTACGCCTTCTGAACGGCGCCGCGGGGCGCGTGCCGGAACCGGTCGCCCCGTGCCGCCACTCCCGTCGTTTCACGAACTCACGGAGAGCGAGTACCCCATGCCCGTCACCCGACAGTCGCTGGCGACGACGCCCTACCAGGTTGGTGCGGTCCAGGTTCCGGCGAGCGCGCCTCCCGCCGTGCCGCCGGCGGCGCCGAACGCCGGGCCCACGAAGTATCGGAACGTGCACACCATCTACCCGGCCACCGTCTGCCGCATCGACCTCGCCACCACCGCGCCCACCGTCCACTCGGCGCTCACGGTGCTGCGCGGGGCGCGGAACGTGAACGGGGATGCGTACTACCTCAAGTACTTCGATGACGAGGTGACGTCGATGCGGCTCCCCTGTCCCGCGCCGGCGGGGGTCGCGTTCTTCATGACGGACAACATGAGCGGCTGCAAGTTCTACGTGGACCGGATCAACGGGAGCAACGACCTCATTGTCTATCACGCCAACACGCACCAGCACACCGCGGGTCCGCTCGCCGATGCCGACACGCAGACGGGCGCGGCGAACGGGGTGCTCGACGGCATGCACAACGCGGCGCAGGGGGACTACGCGCCGCTCGTCCTGAACAACGCCGCCTCGTGCGCCATGCCCACGTACTTCGCCGCGGGCGGAGCGGCCGAGCGGCGCAAGCGGCTCCAGGGGCGGCGGGGAGTGCTCGCGGGGCAGAACGCGAAGTTTCTGGGCGGCTGCACCATCGTCGGGTTCCCCGCGGGGAACACGTGGGAGTTCTGGTACCAGACGTGGGGCGACGTGAGCTACAAGCGTCCCACCGGATTCGGCGTGGTCGCCGAGTCGGTGGTCACCTTTCACTGGAACTACCTGCGCAAGCGCGTCACGCAGGGCGACACCCACCAGGCCTCGTACGCGACCATGCGCGTTCTCGATCACCGGCGGATCCTGTGAGCGACGCCGGAGCCGCACATCTTCACCTCGGACCACTCGCAATGCCCACGATCCACCCCACCTCGTTCGTCCACGACCTGGCTGTCGTCCTCGGCGACGTCACCCTCGGCCCTCGCGTCTCCGTCTGGCCCACCAGCGTCCTTCGCGGCGACTCCGCGTCCATCACCGTCGGCGCGGACAGCAACATCCAGGACGGCACCATCGTACACGTCGATGACGGCTACCCCACCGTGATCGGCGAGCGCGTGGCGATCGGCCATCGCGCGATCGTGCACGGCGCCACCATCGAGCACGACTGCCTCATCGCCATGGGCGCCATCCTGCTCAACGGCGTGCACGTGGGCACCGGCTCCATCGTCGGCGCCGGCGCCGTGTGCACCGAGGGGATGGTGATCCCCCCCAACTCCCTCGTGCTCGGCGTGCCGGGACGCGTGGTGAAGCAGACCACTCCGGCCATGCGCGACCGCATCCGCGCCACCGTGGCGGCGTACGTGGCGCTGCAGGAGGAGCACAGGGCGGGGAAATACCCGGGTGCGCGGGAAGCGGGAAGCCGGAAGCGGGAAGCGTGAAGGGGGCGCGGGACGCGGCGCGCGGGATGCGGGCTGTGGTGCGGCGAAACAGGAGCGGGGGTGTGCGCGTAGAACACCGAGTCAGTTTTTCGTGGAGCAGCCGATGCCCGACTCATCCTTCCGTCACGCTCCTCCCGCTCCCGCGCCCCCGGCGCCGGCGATCGTGCCGGACGCCACCGCGTCCCGCGCCCCGCATCCCGCGCCCCGCGGCGTGGTCGCCTTCCTGGGTGAGAAGCGTCGCGAGGGGCCGTGGAGCATGCCGCCGCACCTGCGCGTCGTCTCCGTGCTCGGCACCGCCACGGTGGATCTCCGCTCCGCGGTGCTCCAGTCCGATCGCTCGGTGCTCGAGATCGTCGCCGTGCTCGGCAACGTGGACGTGATCGTGCCCCCAGAGCTCGTCGTGGACTGCGATGGTGACGGCTTCGTCGGCACGTTCACGACGCAACTGCACGAGAGCGCCCGGGGCGCGCCTCCTCCGTCCCCCGATGCTCCGCGGGTGCACGTGATCGGCGGGGCGTACGGGGCGTGCGTGACGGTGTACATCCAGGGCGGGACGAAGCGGAGCTGAAACGGCGGGGGACGCGGGGTGCGGGTCGCGAGTGGGACGATGATCTGCGAAGCGGGGCCGGCAGTCGCCGGCCCCGCTTCGCGTTCCATACTACCCGCGCCCCGCGTCCCGCGTCCCGCACCCGCTTGCTCCCGTCGCCCCGGACGCCCTCCGGTACGCGAAATGCGCGCATGTGATTGCGAGCAAGCCGCGGCGGCTCGGGCTCCCGAGAACGAGTGGTGCGCAACGGGTGGCGCGACGAGGCGCGAGCGGGGCGGAGCCGGCGGCATGCTCGCCAACTTTGTGTTATATTTACACTTAGCCCGGCGCGGGCGTGCCCGCCCGGAGAGCGAAGGGAGAGCGCGGGGGAGGCGGCCCGCGTCGTGTCAAGTGGCGAGTGGAAAAGCGCGCGATCGCCAGGAAATGTGATGTTGATATCGCAAGTGCTTGGCGGCTAGGCACTTTTCCGATGGCTTGCGCGGACTCACGATGCCGGATATCCTCTCCCGCCCGCAGTAGTCGCCCGATCCCACCGATTGGACCTCGCTGCACACTCCCTCGTTCTACACGTAGCACGCATCATCCTCGAAGGAGAGTCGCCGACATGCCCCTACCGTCCAAGCCCCCCGCGACCCCCGTGTCCCTCAGCAAGAACGCGCGGATCGTCCTCGAGAAGCGGTACCTCGTCAAGAACGAGACGGGGAAGCCCACCGAGACACCCGAAGATCTGTTCTGGCGAGTGGCGACGGTGGTGGCGGATGCGGACCGCCGCTACGGGGCGAGCGACGGCGCTGTCGAGACGGTGGCCGAGGAGTTCTACCGCCTCATGACCGAGCGCCGGTTCGAGCCCAACTCGCCCACGCTCATGAACGCCGGGCGCCCGCTTGGCCAGCTCTCCGCGTGCTTCGTGCTCCCCGTGGAGGACGCGCTCTCCAACGGGCAGAACGGCATCTACGACACGCTGCGCTCGATGGCGCTCATCCATCAGAGTGGCGGCGGCACCGGCTTCTCCTTCTCGCGCCTGCGCCCCAAGGGGAGCATGGTGCGCTCCACCACCGGCGTCGCGTCCGGCCCCGTGAGCTTCATGAAGCTCTACGACGCGAGCACCGACGCCGTGAAGCAGGGTGGCACGCGCCGCGGCGCGAACATGGGGATCCTTCGCGTGGATCACCCGGACATCATGGAGTTCATCGCCTGCAAGGAGGACCTCACGCAGGTGGTCAACTTCAACATCTCCGTCGCCGTCACGCGGAAGTTCATGGACGCCGTGCACGCGGGCACCACGTACGATCTCGTCGACCCGAGCAGCGGGAAGGTCGCGGGGCAGCTCGACGCGCGCATGGTGTGGGACAAGATGATCGAGGGGGCGTGGCGCACCGGTGAGCCCGGCGTCTTCTTCATCGACGAGGCCAACCGCTACAACCCCGTGCCGCACCTCGGCGCCTACGAGGCGACCAATCCGTGCGGCGAGCAGCCGCTGCTCCCGTACGACGTGTGCAACCTCGGGAGCATCAACGTCGGCTATTACGTGAAGGACGGGCGGATGGACTGGGACGCGCTGCGCCGCGACATCCATCTGGCCACCCACTTCCTCGACAACATCATCGACGTCAACAAGTACCCGCTCCCGGAGATCGACGCGCTCTCCAAGCGCATCCGCCGCATCGGGCTCGGGATCATGGGCTTCGCCGACATGCTCATTCGCATGGGGATCCCATACGACTCCCCCGAGGGGGTGGAGATGGGGCGGAAGCTCATGGAGTTCGTGGACGTGGAGGGGAAGCGCGAGAGCGAGCGCCTCGCCAACGAGCGCGGCCCGTTCGCCGAGTGGGCGCGCAGCATCTGGGGCCCCGACGAGACGTGCGCGCGGGACGCCGAGGGGAAGCGCATCCGCCCCATGCAGATGCTCCGGAACTGCAACGTCACCACCGTGGCGCCGACCGGGACCATCTCCATCATCGCCGGGTGCTCTTCAGGGCTCGAGCCGCTCTTCGCCGTGGCGTTCATGCGCAATCAGGCCGGCGTGATGATGCCCGACGTGAACGAGGACTTCGTGGCCATCGCCAAGCGCGAGGGGTGGTACAACGACGAGTTGATGGAGCGCATCGCGAAGCAGGGGCACATCGACTTCCCCGAGGTCCCGTCGCGGTGGAAGCGTGTGTTCGTGACCGCCAACCAGATCGCGCCCGAGTGGCACATCCGGATGCAGGCGGCCTTCCAGGAGCACTGCGACAGCGCCATCAGCAAGACCACCAACTTCGCGTACACCGCGACCAAGGACGACGTCCGCACCATCTACGAGCTCGCGTACCAGCTCGACTGCAAGGGCGTCACGGTCTACCGTGACGGCTCGCGCGACAACCAGGTGCTGAGCACCGGCGCCACCGAGCAGGCCAAGGCCGCGCGCGAGCAGACGCCGGCCGAGAAGCGCGAGATCGGGGAGCTCCAGGGTCAGCTCGCCGAGGCCAACGCCGAGATCGAGCGGATCAAGAAGGCGCTGTACGAGAGCGAGGCCGAGAACGCGCAGCGGCGCGCGAAACGGTCGCGCCCCGACACCCTGCGTGGGACCACGCGGCGCATGGAGACCCCGCTCGGCACCATGTACGTGACCATCACCGAGGATGACCGCGGGCAGCCGTTCGAGGTGTTCATCACGCTCGGCAAGGCCGGTGGTGCGGCGATGGCGGACGTGGAGGCGATGGGGCGGCTGATCTCCCTCTCACTGCGGTCAGGCATCCCGATCATGGAGGTGCACAAGCAGCTCCGCGGGATCGCGTCCGACCGGCCCATCGGGCTCGGGCCCAACAAGGTGCTCTCCGTGCCTGACGCCATCGGCATCGCGATCGAGAGCTGGTGGCGCGAGAAGCAGGGGGTTCAGCAGGAGCTGCTCCAGGATCCGCGGGCGAAGAGCGGTCCGCCGGCGATCGAGCAGGTGACGACCAGCAGCACCGGTGGCGTGCGGCCTGACGAGGTGGCGGCGCAGATGCAGATGAGCTTCGAGTCCGTGCACGACAACGCCGCGTTCATGGGGACGTGCCCGGACTGCGGGTCACAGCTCGAGTATGCGGAGGGGTGTGTGAAGTGTCATGTGTGTGGGTTTAGTGAGTGTGGGTGAGGAGGCGGCCTAGCCTCGAGTCATATCTGTCGCATTTCACCAGGCATATCCTGTGTGTTCCTTCAGTCATACTTGACGCAGCTCCGTAACTTCGCCTGTGGTACGGTGTTAGTGCAGCTACGCTAGTCGCCGTACCACGCTGTGGCGCCCTTTGAGCGGCCGAAAGTAGAACCTATCAGGGCTTCAGGCCGCCAGCAGCGGCAGGATGCGCTCCCCAATGGGAGCGTCACCACCTCGACGGGCTAGGGGTGAGAATACGCGAGCAACGGAAGCGTCGGGGGAAGCGACTGCGCAG
>DASTSH010000113.1:0-9374 GCA_035760785.1 Gemmatimonadaceae bacterium
CATCACCATTGTCACGAGTGTGCGTTGCACGGATCGCACACTGGAGGGTGCCATGCACAAAGGTCTACTCGCCGCCGCGGCGGTGATCACACTTCTCGGCTGCGGCGGGAGCGACAGCACGGGGCCGGGGGGCAACACGGCCAAGAACTACACCATCACGGTCAGCAACGCGGGATTCACCCCCGACAGCGTGACCGTCGCCGCGCACGACACGGTCACCTGGACCGTGAGCGAAGGGGTGCACTCGGTCACGTTCAACGATGTTCCCTCCAACGCCAACGCCATCCCGAGCAGCGGCGCGGTGGCCGCGGGACATAGCGTCTTCACCGTCTTCCTCACACCGGGCAGATACACCTTCGTCGACGACTCCGTCAACACCAACACCGGCGTCGTGATCGTGCACTGATCGCGCGCGATCACTTGTCCAGGTAGTCCTGATAGGAGAGACGGAGGAGCGCGAGCCCTGCTCGCACCTCCGCCTCCCCGGGATCTCCCGCCCGCTGGGTGACGCGCTCGCCGAGCGCATCGTACACGAGCGCCCCCCGCGCGTCCACGAAGCCGAAGCCATCCAGGTAGGAGAAGTACGCGAACGACGCCGCATCGGGCGCGAGGAGGTCGTGCCCCCACGCGTAGTCGTCGTGCCGCAGGCCGAGCGCCGCGAGGAGCGTGGGCGCGAGGTCGGTCTGCGATCCGATCCGCTCCACCACCGTGTCGCGCACCGCGAGCGCGCCCCCGAGCCAGAGCATGGGGATGTGGTGGTCGCGCGCCGCCTCGCTGCCGGCCGCCGTGATCCTGGGCAGGGGATGCCCATGGTCGGCGATGATCACCACCAGCGTGCTGTCCCACCACGGCATGCGCTGCGCCGCGCGGATGAAGGCGCCCACGCTGCGGTCGGTGTACGCGTGCGCGCTCAGAAAGGCATCGCGCTCGTCGCCCCCCGGAAAGCGGGGGCGCATGGGGATCTCGAACGGCTCGTGGCTGCTGAGCGTGAACAGCGTGGAGAAGAACGGGCGCCGCGCGCGGCCGGCGTCCGCCAGCAGGCGCCCGAGCACCACGTGATCGTGCGCCCCCCACTTGGAGTTGCGGTCCTTCGGCGCGAACGCGTCCTCGCCCACGATGCGCTCGAACCGCCCGCCGATCAGGTACGACTTGATGTTCGCGAACTCCAGCTCCCCACCGTAGTAGAACGCCGTGGAGTATCCCGCCGCGCCGAAGTCCCGGCTCAACATGGGGAGCCGCTTCGCCTTGTTCGGCGTGTTCATGATCTGCACGTGCGGCTGCGTGGGATAGCCGCTCAGGATCGCGACCAGCCCCTTCGCGCTCCGATCGCCCGAGGCGTACACGTGGTCGAACAGGATCCCCTCGTGGGAGAGCGAGTCGAGGCACGGCGTCACTCCCGGCACGCCGCCCAGCCGCCCCACCACCTTCGCCGTGAGGCTCTCCCAGATGATGAGGATCACGTTGGGGTGCGCCACCCGCAGGAGGGGACGCGCGGGATCGGACGACGCGAGCAGCGAGTCCACCACCTGGCGCGCGGTGGCGGCATCGATGTGGGTGTACGGGTTCGTGTGGTCGAGCGCCCGGCTCGTGGTGAGCGAATGGAACACGTTCCACCCCACGTTGAGCGCCGCCTGGTTCGCGAAATCGTCGTTCGCGAAGTAGACGCTGCTCTGGTTGAGTGGGGTCCACTGCACTCCGCCGCGGATGGGGATCACCAGCAGCGCGCACGCCGCCAGCGACACCGCCGCGCCGCCGATCCCTCCACGCTCCTCCTCCGCGTCGGGGCGCGCCACGAGCCGGCGGTAGGCCACGATGCCGATCGCGATGAGCACCGCGAGGATCGCGGCCAGCCGCGCGATCGGGGACGACTCGGTGGACGCGAGCGCCTCCCGCGGCGTGCGCAGGAACTCCAGTGGCGAGGCGTCGAGACGGAAGCCCCACGCCGAGTAGAGCTCGAGATCGATGGTCGTGAGCAACGCCACGAGCACGATCGCCGCCACGGAATAGGCGTTCACCACGCGCCGCGCGATCCGCGTGGCCGCCAGCGACCCGACCATCGCGAGGAGCGCGGGGAGCACGGTCAGGTAGGCGGCCGCCGAGAGATCCATGCGCAGGCCGTGGCCGACGATGCCCACCAAGGTGCCGGCGCGCAGCCGCGAGGCCCGGTCGGCGTGATAGGCCAGGAAGAGGAGCCGCGTCAGAACGAACGAGGCGACCCAGAACAGGTAGTAGCGGAGCAGGAACCGGAGGCGGCCGGGCATCGGTGTGGAAGATGTGGCGGAGGGTCCGCCCGAACGGGCGGCGCGCGGCGTACGCACCGAAGGATGGTCAGGCGGCGCGGCGCGTGCCAGTGAAGCCGGCCCGGTCGCCCGGCGCGTCCTCCACGAACACTCGCCGCACCTCGCTCACCCCTCCTTTCGCCTGCGCCACGCCTTCACCGGCTCCACCCAGAGCGTGGCGGCGAGCGCCACCGCCAGTGCCCCGCCCCATCCCGCCACTCCGATCGGCGCCACCTTCACCACGGCGGCGAGCGCGGGTACGTGCAGCGCCAGCACCAGCGTCGCGATGGTGGCGAGGAGGACGGGAACGATCATCCGGTTCCCGCGCACCGGCACGCACCACGCCGGCAGCCGCGGCGCGCGCGCCTCGAGCACGAGCCCCACCTGCCCCAGCAGGAGCGCCGCGAACGCCGCGCCACGCGCCGCCGCTGCCCCCATCGCCAGCGAGCCAAGGTAGAGCGCGAGCACTCCCACCGTGAGCACCACGCCCTGCAGCATCGGCACGAGCGCGCCCCCTTCGGCGAGCAGGCTCCCGCCGGTTGGCCGCGGCGGGCGCGTCATGAGATCGGTGGCGCCGGGGTCGCCTTCGAACACCAGCGAGGCCGTGGGGTGCACCACGAGCTCGAGCCACACGAGCTGCACCGGCAGCAGAAGCAGCGGGGCACCCGCGAGCGGCACCACGAGCGCGGTGAGAACCAGCGGCACGTGGAAGGCGAGCAGGTAGGCGAAGGCGCGCTGGAGATTGTCGTAGATGCGGCGCCCGTTGCGCACCGCCGCCACGATGGTGGCGAAGTTGTCGTCCAGCAGCACCAGCGTGGCCGCCTCGCGCGCCACCTCCGTGCCGCGCGAGCCCATCGCGATGCCGATGTCGGCCTCGCGCAGGGCGGGCGCATCGTTGATCCCGTCGCCGGTCATCGCCACCACGTGCCCCTGCGCCCGCAGCGCCCGCACGATGCGGTACTTCTGCTCGGGGCGCGTGCGCGCGAAGATGTTCACGTCGCGCAGCAGTCTCGCGAGCTCCGCATCGTCCGCGCGGTCGAGCTGCTCGCCGGTGGCCAGGTGGCGCCCGTGCACGTGCGGCAGCCCCAGGCCATCGGCCACCGCGTGCGCGGTCACCGGGTGGTCGCCGGTGATCATGATCACCCGGATCCCGGCGCGGCGGCACTCCTCGAGCGCCGCGGTCACGCCGGGGCGCAGCGGATCGGAGAACGCGACCAGCCCCAGGTAGCGCAGGGCCCGTTCATCCACATCGCGCCCGGCGGGGCCGTGCGGCAGCTCGCCGGCCGCGACCGCGATCACCCGCATGCCGCGCGACGCGAGCCGCTGGTTCGCCTCCTGCGCCGCCGCGCGCTGCGCCTCGCTGGCGCGGCTGCGCGCGAGGATCCCCTCGATGGCGCCCTTGGCCACCACCACGTGCACGCCGTCGTGCCGCCAGACGTGCGACATGTAGCGGTGCGCCGGATCGAAGGGGTAGTCGTGGACGAGCGTCTCCCGGTGCAGCGCCTCCACGTCCAGGCCGCGCGCCATCGCGAAGCGGAGGATCGCCTGATCCATCGGGTCGAACGGGCGCGGCTCGCACGCCAGCACCGCCGCGCGCAACAGCGCCGCGTCGCGATCCCCGAGCTCGCCGCGCACGGCGATCGGGGTACCGTCCGCGTGCACGCCGTCGAGCAGCTCGAGATGCCCCATGGTGAGCGTGCCCGTCTTGTCGGCGCAGATCACGGTCGTGGAGCCGAGCGTCTCCACCCCCGCGAGCCGCCGCACGAGCGCCTTGCCACGCGCGAGCCGCCACGCGCCCACGCTCAGGTAGAGCGTGTACACCATGGGGAACTCCTCGGGGATCGCCGCGATGGCGAGACTCACCCCGGCGATGGCAGCGGCGGCCCACCCCGCGCCGCGCGCGAACTCGATCGCCGCCACCGCCAGGCACGCCACCGCCGCCACCGCGCCGAAGCGCACGACGAGACGCCGCGCCGACCGCTCGAGTGGCGTGCGCGGCTGCTCGATCTCCGCCACGAGCGTCCCCACGCGCCCGTAGCGCGTGCGCGCCCCGGTGACGGTCACCCGGGCGGCGCCGTGGCCGGAGAGCACGGTGGTGCCGGCGAACAGCTCGTCGCCGTCCTCCACGTCATCGCGCGCCGCGTACCGCTCCGCCGGCAGCGACTCGCCGGTGAGCGCCGACTCATCCACCACGAGGGGGCCGCCTCCCACCAGCGCGCCATCCGCGGGGATGACGTCTCCCTCCGCGACGTACAGGAGATCGCCAGGCACCACCCGGTCGGCCGGGATGATCGCCCGCGCGCCGTCGCGCAGCACCGTCACCGTCGGCGCCGTCAGCCGGCGCAGCCGCTCGAGCGCGCGCTCGCTCCGCGACTCCAGCACCAGGGTGACGGCGGCGATCGGCGCGAGCGCCGCGAGCACGACGATGGCGTCCACGCGATCGCCGAGCGCGGCGTAGATCGCGCCGGCCACGAGGAGGAGCACGGTCATGGGATCGACCAGCGGTCGCAGCAGCCAGAGCAGCAGCCGCGTGCGCCGCCGCTCGGGCACGAGGAGGTTGGGACCGTGGCGCGCAAGCAGCGCGTCCGCCTCTCGCGTGGTCAGCCCTGCCGGGGCGGGTTGTCGTCCGGCGAGTGCCGGCGCGGTGTCGTCGGAGGCAGCGCCGCGGGAGGTCCTGGCCATCACCGCGCCGTCCCCTCGAGCTCGTTCGCGCCGCTCATGCATCCGCCGTCCCCTCGGCAGCGGGGCGGATCAGCAGCACGGCGGCGTCCGCGCCGCGCACCACCTTGTCGGCGACGCTCCCCAGCACGAGCCGGCGTACGCCGCCGCGCCCGTGCGTGGACATGGCGATGAGGTCGGCGCCGACGTGCCGCGCCAGGTCGAGGATCGCGCGCGCCGGCCGCTCGTCCACCAACACCGCCGTGTCCGCCGTCACGCACTCGCTCGAGATGCGCGCCACGCTCATCGACAGCTCGCTCGCCGCGTGCTCGGACTCCAGCGTCAGGGCACCCGCATCCACGCGTGCCACCGGCGCCGGGCGCGCGAGTACCCGTCGCGGCGTCACCACGCGCACCAGCGTGATGTGCGCCCCGGCCGGCGCCGCCAGACTCAGCGCCCAGGGGATCGCCTCCTCGGCGGCACCCGAGCCGTCCAGCGGCACGACGATCCGCAGGAAGCCTCCGCTCCGTGGCGGCTCCGTCGCGGGGCGGATCAGCAGCAGCGGGATGCGCGACTCGCGCGTGATCCCGTCCGCCACGCTCCCCAGCCAGGCGCGACTGAGCCCGCCACGCCCGTGCGTCGTCATCACGATCAGCCCCACGCGCCACCGCTCCGCGTGCAGCAGCAGCGCCGCCACCACCCTCGCCGTCTCGCCGAAGGGCGAGCGGACGCCGTACGCATCGATGAAGTCGACCTCGGTCCCCGGTGCCTCCGTCGCGAGACGGTCGGCGGCCTCTCGCACGTACACCCGCGATTCCTCGCGGAGCGCCTCCTCCAGCGCCACCGCCATGCCATTCTCCTCGTCGCTCCGCGCCGCCGCGGCGCCGATGGGAACGAACACGTGCGCCGCCCGCACCGTGCCGCCGCGGGCGCGCGCCAGGGCGAGTGCGACGGGAACGGCGCGCTCGCTCTCCGGGGAGCCATCCACGGGCACCAGCACCGTGCCGATCCGTGCCACGTTCGCCGCCGTCATGCGATCCCCCTCCGAGCCCGGAGTCCGGACTCAGGCTACCACATCCTCCCGCTCGCCACTGTCGGGCGAAGCACCATCCCTGACGGGGGACGCCTCACGAGACCGTCCCGCATTCCCCGACGAACGAGATCGGCCGTCCGGGGTAGACAAGCGTTGGTATGCCGATTGCCCCGTCGTCTC
Organism: Gemmatimonadaceae bacterium; assembly: GCA_035760785.1. Lineage (GTDB taxonomy): Bacteria > Gemmatimonadota > Gemmatimonadetes > Gemmatimonadales > Gemmatimonadaceae > JADGGM01. The sequence goes on from DASTSH010000113.1 coordinate 6,151, forward strand.
ACGTGCGCGGCAAGGCGCTGCGCCGATCCACGAGGACCCAGTGAACACCCGCATTCACACCGTGGCATCCGTCGGATTGACCGGTGTGCTGGCCACCGCGGCGCTGCTCGCGATGCCCGCGCGCGCCGCGGCCCAGTACTTCGGCCGCAACAAGGTGCAGTACGAGACGTTCGACTTCCGAACGATGCGTACGCAGCACTTCGACATGCTGTACTATCCGGCGGAGTCGCTGGCGACGGCGGACGCGGCCCGCATGGCCGAGCGATGGTACGCGCGCCACAGCGCCACCATGCACGCGCAGTTCTCCCGCCGATCCATCGTGCTCTACGCCGACGCCCCCGATTTCCAGCAGACCAACGTGGTCGGGGGCTTCATCTCGCAGGGGACCGGCGGCGTCACCGAGGGACTGCAGAGCCGGGTGGTGCTGCCGTTCACCGGCGTGTACGCCGAGGACGACCACGTGCTCGGGCACGAGATGGTGCACGTGTTCCAGTACGACATCGCCGGCCAGTCCAAGACCGGCATGGCCGGGCTCGACCGCCTGCCGCTCTGGCTGATCGAGGGGATGGCCGAGTACCTCTCGCTCGGCCGCAACGACCCCAACACGGCGATGTGGCTGCGCGATGCCGTGCTGCACAAGCACTTCCCCACCATCAAGCAGCTCTCCACCGATCCGCGCTTCTTCCCGTACCGCTACGGCGAGGCGCTCTGGGCGTACATCGGCGGCCGCTGGGGGGACGACGTGATCCCCGTGCTGTACCGCGCCGCCATCGAGCGCGGGTGGGAGGAGTCGCTGCGCAGCGTGCTCGGCGTGTCGAGCGACACGCTCTCCCGGCAGTGGCGCGACGCCACCGCCGCCGCGTACCTCCCCACCACCACGGGCCGCTCCTTCCCGGACAGCGTGGGAACGGAACTGCTGCGCCCGACGAAGAGCGAGCAGGGGGACATGGACGTGGCGCCGGCGCTCAGCCCGGATGGCAAGTACGTGGCCTTTTACACCAGCCGCGGGCTGTTCAGCATCGACCTGTACGTGGCCGACGCGGAGACGGGGAAGATCGTGAAGAAGCTCACCGGCCCCAACTCCGACCAGCACTTCGACGCGATCAGCTTCATCAACTCGTCCGGCACGTGGTCCCCGGACGGCCGGCGCTTCGCGTTCGTCGTGTACGCCAACGGCGACAACGAGATCGACATCTTCGACGTCGGCTCCAAGCGAATCGTGGACCGGATCCATCCGCGCGGGATCGGCGCCATCAACAACGTGGCGTGGAGCCCCGATGGCCGGCAGCTCGCGTTCTCCGGCCAGGCCGGCGGGGTCAGCGATCTCTACCTGTGGGACCTGTCCGCTCGCTCGCTGCGGCAGCTCACGCGCGACCGCTACGCGGACCTCCAGCCCGCGTGGTCCCCCGATGGCCGGGAGATCGCGTTCGCCACCGACCGCGGGCCGGCGACGGACTTCGGCAAGCTCTCGTACGGGCCCGTGCGGCTCGCCATCATGGATGTGGCCAGCGGCGAGATCCGGCTGCTCTCCGACACGAGCGGCGCGAAGCAGATCAATCCGCAGTTCTCCCCCGACGGTCGCGACCTGTACTTCATCTCCGACCGCGGTGGGGTGAACGACATCTACCGGATGACGCTGGCCACCGGCGAGATGTACCAGATCACGCGCATCGCCACCGGCGTGAGCGGCATCACCGCGCTCTCCCCCGCCCTCTCCGTGGCGAGCCAGAACGGGCGGCTGATGTTCAGCGTGTTCGAGCGGGGCGGCTACGACCTGCACCGGCTCGAGCAGGCGGACGCGCGCGGCGTCGCGCTCACCGGGCCGTCCGACACGACCACCGTGGCCGGGATGCTCCCGCCGCCGAACATCCCCGGCGGCGGGCTGGTGACGCAGCGGGTCGCCGATGCGACCACCGGCCTTCCGCCGGAGGAGTCGCTTCCCACCGGCCCGGTCAAGTCGGGGCTCTCGCTCCAGTACCTCGGCTCGCCCGGGGTCGGCGTCGGCGTCAGCTCCTTCGGCGTGGTCGCGGGGGGTGGCGTCGCGGCGTACTTCAGCGACCTGCTCGGCAACCATGTGGTGGGCGCGCAGATCTCCGGCGGTGGAGACATCCGCAACTTCGGCGGCGAGGCGATCTACCAGGACCTGACACACCGATGGAACTGGGGAGTGGGGATCTCCCACATCCCATTCCTGAGCGGCATCTTCGGGGTGAAGGACACGGTCGTGGACGTGCAGGGCGGCCAGCTCCCCGCGCAGGTGATCGAGGAGGCGATCCAGCGGACGTACTACGACCAGGCGCAGCTCACGACGCAATACCCGCTGTCCATGACGCGCCGCTTCGAGCTGAGCGCCGGGTACACGCGCATCAGCTTCGGCGGCACCCTCGACCGCTTTCTCACCATCGGGAACCAGGTGGTGGCCTCTGACCAGTCGGGGCTTCCCGGCGCGCCGGCGATCAACCTCGGCCAGGCGACCGCCGCGTACGTGGGGGACTACTCGTCCTTCGGCTTCACCTCCCCGGTCGCCGGCGCGCGCTATCGCTTCGAGTGGATGCCGACGTTCGGGGACCTGAACTACCAGGGTGTGCTCGCCGATTACCGGCGCTACTTCCTCGCGCGTCCGATCACCTTCGCGTTCCGGGGGATCCACTACGCGCGCTACGGGAGCGGCGGAGAAGACCCCCGCCTCTCGCAGCTGTTCGTCGGCGATCCGCAGCTCGTGCGCGGCTACGACCCGAACTCGTTCGACGGCTCCGAGTGTGGGACCGCGGCCGCGGTCGGATCGTGTCCGGTGTTCGACCGCCTGCTGGGAAGCCGGCTGGCGGTGGCGAACGCGGAGATCCGCATTCCGCTGCTCGGCACGCGGGAGTTCGGCCTCATCAACTTCCCGTACCTGGCCACGGAGATCGCCCCGTTCTTCGACGCCGGCGTCGCGTGGACGTCGGAGCAGGGTCCCGATTGGACGTTCTCCCGGAACAGCGCCGCGCGCGTCCCGGTCTTCAGCACCGGCGTCAGCGCGCGCTTCAACGTGCTCGGCTACGCGGTGCTCGAGGTGTACTGGGCCTATCCCTTCCAGCGGCCCGGCAAGGGCGGGCAGTTCGGGTTCCAGTTGGCGCCGGGGTGGTAGGGCTGGGGGTTGGCGCTCAGGGGCCACGGGCCAGCGGGATCTGGGGGACCCCGAGCCCCGGGGTCGGGAGAGGCGGAACGAAGGAACGCGACGGGGC
>DASTSH010000114.1:0-7903 GCA_035760785.1 Gemmatimonadaceae bacterium
CCGGGCTGATTCAGAGGGGAGACGGGGCTCGGGATCAGGAACTTGCCGCGATCGCGAGAGTGGGAGGGCGCCACACCTGCCCATCGGTGCTCTCACCGTTCCCGATCCCGCATCCCGCCGTTCTCGAGATCCCCCTGGCCCCCGACCCCGGACCTCGGGCCCCGAAATGGTCAAGCGCGCCGCGCATGCGGCGCGCTTGACCATTTCCTATATTGGGGCGTCATACGGGGGTACTCCCCGGAGGCTATCCTTGATTTCCTGCGCCTTCTGTGGACGGGAGAACGCGGAGGAGTCCCGCTTCTGCATCGACTGCGGGAAGCCACTGTCGTCGTCGTCCAACGCCAGCGTCGTGCCCGCCACGATCGCGTCACAGCCGAAGCCGACCGCAGCGCACCGCCGCCCGTCGCCGGGGGTGGTGCGCCGCGCATCGGCGGAGCCGGCGTTCGCGGTGGTGCCGCCGACGCGCGGCGTCCAACCTTCGGGGGCGACGGTGAACTGCGGCTGGTGCGGCAACCCGATCGAAGCGGGGCTCCCCTTCTGCGCGCACTGCGGGCGCCGCACCGACGGCCGCCTCACCACGGCGGCATCGTGCGCCACGTGCGGCAGCACGGTGCGCGAGACGGACACCTTCTGCTCCACCTGCGGCGCGCCGCTGCACCAGCCGGAGGAGAAGCCGGAGACGGAGACGCGCACGCTGGTGTTCAACGCGCGCCGCCGCGACGCGGGCGCGCGCATCGCGGTGCTCGACGAGCACGGCGAGGTGCGGCAGACGATCCCCCTCGTGAAGCCGGAGATGACGGTGGGGCGCGCGGGGTGCGACGTGGCGTTCGCCGACGACGTCTTCCTCTCCCCACTCCACGCGCAGATCATTCAGCGCGACGGCGCGGTGTGGGTGCGCGACCTCGGGTCGTGCAACCACACCTGGGTGTTCCTCGACGCGCCGCAGGTGCTGGTGGACGACGACCTCCTGCTGCTCGGGTCGCAGCTGCTCCAGTTCCGCCGGCTCGGCTACCCCGGGCCCTTGCCGCCGGAGGCCGACGGCACGCGCCGCATCGGGTCGCTCGCGCCGAGCCCCGATGTGGCGGTGATCGCTCAGCTCCGCGCCGACGGGAGCACGCGCGACGCGCACCACCTGAGCGCGGGGCGCTCGCTCTCGATCGGGCGTGACACCGGCGACTGGACCTTTCCGTACGACCAGACGATGAGCGGACGGCACGCGGAGATCCGCGAGGAGGAAGGACAGTTCGTGCTACACGACCTCGGCAGCCGGAACGGTATCGCGGTGGCGGTGCGCGGCGACCGGCAGGTGAAGCCCGGCCAGCGCGTGCTGGTGGGAGATCAGGTTCTGCGGCTGGAGAGCGCGTGAGTCCTCAGAAGACGTGCCCGCAGTGCGGCTCGGAGTACGAGCTGGACGTGATGTTCTGCCCCAAGGACGGCACCACGCTTCGCGTGCCGGTGGGCGGGGGGCTGGTGGGGTCGGTGCTCGCCGACCGCTATCACATCCTGCGCAAGCTCGGCGAGGGGGGGATGGGGCAGGTGTACCTCGCGGAGCACGTGAAGATGGGGCGCAAGAGCGCCATCAAGGTGATGAACCCGTCGATGTCGCAGGACCCCGAGGCGATCGGCCGGTTCAACCGCGAGGCGTCGAACGCGAGCCGCATCTCGCACAACAACGTCTGCGGCATCTACGATTTCGGCGAGACCCCCGATGGGCTGATCTACCTCGCCATGGAGTACGTGGAGGGGGAGTCGCTCACGAAGGTGATGGAGCGCGAGGGGGCGCTGGCCCCCGAGCGGGCGGCGGACATCACGCGCCAGGTGGCGAACGCGCTCGACGCGGCGCACGACATCGGGATCGTCCACCGCGACCTGAAGCCCGACAACATCATGGTCGCGAAGAACCGCGACGGGTCGGACCTGGTGAAGGTGGTGGACTTCGGGATCGCGAAGGCGGCGCACGGCGACGGGCAGAAGGTGACGCGGACGGGGCTCGTGGTGGGGACGCCGGAGTACATGTCCCCCGAGCAGCTCTCCGGCGACCAGCTCGACGGGCGGAGCGACACGTACACGCTGGGCCTGGTCACCTTCCACATGCTGACCGGGGTGCTCCCCTTCCCCAGCACGACGATCCAGGAGTCGATGATCATGCGGCTCACGGATCGCCCGCGCACGCTGGCGGAGATGCGCCCGGACGTGTCGTGGCCGCCGCCGGTGCAGGCGGTGCTCGACCGCGTGCTGCAACGGCGCGCGGAGGACCGCTACCAGCGCGCGGGAGAGTTCGCGGCCGAGATGGAGCGCGCGGTGCACGGGATGCCGGCGAGCGCCACGCGCGTGGGGACGCAGGTGGTGGGCTCCACGGTGCCGCCGACGGCGGCGCATGGCGCCGCGGCGAGCGCGACGACGGGAAGCGGGACGACCGGGAGCGCGGCCGCGCCGGCGGGCGCGGCGATGCCCGCCACGGCCGCCTCCGCGCCGGTCGCGGTGCCGCGCAAGCGCGGCGTGCTCGTCCCCGTCGGGGCCGCGGCGGGGCTGGTGGTGATCGGCGTCACCGCGTGGATGGTCTACGGGCAGCAGCGTTCGCGCGGCGGCGATCTCACCGCCGCATCCGGAGCGCACGTGGTGGCGATGGCCGACAGCACGACGCCGCAGGCGGGCGGAAGCAGTGGAGCGACGGGACGCGAGACGTCGACGACGGACACGAGCGCGCCGCGCGATGCGGAGCCTTCCCGCCCGGTGGAGAAGTACGCCAAGCAGGAACGCCCCGCGTCGGGCGCGAGCACCGACTCGGCGAAGACCGTCGCCGCGAAGCGCGCCGTCCCGAATCCCGAGCGCTCCGCACCGACGCCGGCCAGCGCGCCTCCGGTGTCGAACGCGAGCGCGATGCAGCCCGCGCCGACCAGCACCGCGCCGCCGCCCGCCTCCGTGGCGCCGGCCGCCGATGAGTTCGACGGCGACCTCACCGCCGAGCGCGCCCGGCAGGGGGTGCAGGTGGCGGCGACTCTGCTGGAGCGACAGGAGACGGAGCGCGCATTGCGCATCCTCGGGCGCGCGCTCAAACGGCTGCCGACCCTGGACGACAGCATCACGGCGCTGTATCACGTGAGCGAGGGGCTCTTCCAGCGCGCCGAGCGCACGGGGAGCAGTACGCCGAAGCAGCGCGCGTGCACCATCCTGAACGGGCTCAAGGCGGCACGCGGCCACAAGTACGCGACGAGCATCGCGTACCTTTACGATCAAGAGTGCAAGTGACCGTCACCACACGACCCGATCGCTCGTGACCATCCCCGCCGAACCGCCGCAGGCCTCGACCGGTGAAGTGATCGTCCACGTGTTCGGCCGCACCGATGTGGGGCGGACGCGCGAGCACAACGAGGACGCGTTCCTCGTGGCCGATCTCTCCACCGACAACGCGTCGCTCCAGCCGGAGGTGCGCACGCACGTGGTGGGACCGCGCGGCACGCTGTTCATGGTCGCCGACGGGCTCGGCGGCGCCGCCGCCGGGGAGATCGCGAGCGAGCTCGCGGTGAACACCGTCTACGAGCAGCTCCGCGACCGCTGGACGCGCAGCGAGCGCACCGATCCCGAAGCGTTCGCGACGGCGATCAAGAGCGCGGCCGAGGCGGCGAACGGGCGCATCTACTCGTTCGCGCTCGAGCACCCCGAGTACCGCGGCCTCGGCACCACGGCGACGATCGCCGGCCTGCTCGGCGACACGCTCTACCTCGCGCAGGTGGGGGACAGTCGCGCGTACCTCGTGCGCGATGCCGTGGCGCGCCAGATCACGAAGGACCAGTCGCTCATGCAGCGGCTGATCGAGGCGGGGGAGCTCACCCCCGACGAGGCGGAGCGCAGCGAGCGGCGCAACATCATCCTCCAGGCGCTCGGCCCCGAGCCGGTGGTGAAGATCGACCTCACCTTCCAGAAGCTCCGGCGAGGGGACACGCTGGTGCTGTGCACCGACGGGCTGTCCGGTCTCGTGCGGAAGGATGAGATCGCGGAGGTGGTGTCGAGCGGGATGGACCTGCTGGACGTCTGCCGCGAGCTGATCGACCGGGCCAACGAGAACGGCGGTCCGGACAACATCACCGTGATCGCCGCGCGCTTCGAGGGGAGCGGGCTGGCGGACGCGGAGCCGGACGATGCGGTGGGACACGCACCGTTCCAGCTTCCGGGCACGGAGACGCCGTCGCATCCGCGCCATCGCTTCGAGACCGCGCGCGCCGCGCTCCGCCGCTCCACGCCGCGCGAGGCGAGCGTGGTGGACGACGCCGGAGACCCGCCGCCGCGCCGGATGGACCACACCGCGCGCGCCTGGCTGCTCGCGCTCGCGTCCACGCTCCTGCTCGCGCTGGTGTTCCTCGCCGCGCGGCACTGGCGCGAGAGCGCGCCGCGCGCGCCCGCTCCGGTGGACACCACGGCCGCGGGCACGATGCGCAACCCGTGAGCCTCGAGCTCCTGATCGCCAGCGGCGCTCGCGCCGGCCATCGCGAGCGGTTGGACGCGCCCCACATCACCATCGGCCGCCACCCCGACAACGCCTTCCGCTTCGACCCCGAGCGCGACCTCGACGTCTCCGCGCGCCATGCGGAGATCGTGGCGCGCGACGGCGCGTGGGTGCTGCGCGATGTGGGGAGCCGGAACGGCACGTGGGTGAACGGCGCGCGCCTGGCGGGCGAGCATGCGCTGCGGGCGGGGGATGTGGTGGCGTTCGGGGAGCATGGGCCGACGGTGCAGGTGGTGGAAGCGCGGGAAGCGGGAAGCGGGAAGCGGGAAGCGGAGGGGGCCGGGGGCCAGGGGCCAGGGGCCGGGGATGGACCGCGGAGCGCGTCCGTGCGGGCGCACTCCGCACAATCGCGCGCGGTGGGCGGCGCGGACGCGCCGCCGCGCGCGCAGTCCGCTCCCGACTCCCGAGTTCCGAGTCCCGAGTCCCGCGCGCTTCCCGCTTCCCGCTTCCCGCTTCCCGCGCTGGTCGGCGCGCTGCTCGCCGTCGGCGTGGCCGGCGCGTACTGGATGGGCGGGCGCGGATCGCGGGCGCGGGAGTCGCGGCTCGCGGCGCTGGCGCGGGCCAACGACTCGCTCGCCCACTCGTACGCGCAGCGCGTGGCGTCGCTCTCCGGACGCGTGCAGGGGCTCGACTCCTCCCTCGCGGCGTCGAAGGCGGTCACGGACACGCTGCGGGGCACGCTCTCGAGCGCGCGCCCCGGCGCGCGCGCCGACTCCCTCGCCGCCGAGCTGCACGCGCTGGAGTCGCGGCGGAACGCCATGCTCACCGCGGCGCAGGTGGATTACTCGGCGATCGCCGACCGCAACGGGCCGGCGGTGACGCTGATCGCGGTGGAGTGGCGCGACGGCTCGATGTTCAGCGGCTCGGGCTTCTGCGTCCGCGATGATGGCACCATCGTCACCAATCGCCACCTGGTGGCGCGCGCCGGCGGGGAGCGTCCCACGCGGATCGCGGTGATCTTCAGCGACACCAAGGCGTGGCTCCCCGCGCACGTGGTGAGCGTGAGCGGCGACGCCGACCTGGCGGTGCTCCACCTCGATGCCGATGGCCCCTTCCCCACCGTCGCCGGCGTGGCGCCGAGCGCCGCGGCCGCGCGCGTGGGAAAGGCGGTGGCGATCATCGGCTACCCGCTCGGCACGGAGACGCCAATGGAGGGGAGCGGCACGAGGATCACCGCGCGCTCCACCCTCGTGGCGGGCACGGTGAGCAAGAATCTCGCGACCGTGCTCCAGATCGATGCCTACGCCGGCGAAGGGTCGAGTGGGAGCCCGGTGTTCGACACGGCGGGGGAGGTGGTGGGGGTGGTGTACGGGGGGGCGCGAGAGAGTGGTGGGCGGATCGTATATGCGGTGCCGAGTGGGGAGGTTCGTAAGGTGGTAGGGGCGCTAGGACCTAGTCGCTAGAAAACCATGAAACGCGTGTCGCGTGTAGGGCACTGACGGGAAGAGAAGGTAGGTAGAGCGCGTGTAGGCTCGGCTGTAGGTGAGCTCTCTCTACATCCCGCCCTACACGCGCCGTCCCTACGCCCTCTGCCCGTCAGTTCCCCACACGCCACACGCGTTCCATGGTGGTCCAGCCACCAGGTCCTAACTCCCCGTCCTATCTTCCCACCTTCCCCTCGCGAGCACCGCGATCCCAGCCGCCCCCACGACCCCCGCCAGGACCGCCAGGTCCCAGCGCTGGAGCAGCACCCCACCAACCCCCAGATTCGCGCCCAGCACCGCCGCCACGCCCGCGATCACGCGCAGCACGTCGTCGCCGAGGTGCTGGCGCGGCGAGAGCCCGGTGCGCTTGCGCACGCGCCCCCACGCGCCGCCGGGACGGGCGCGCTCGTAGAAGGCGTCGAGCGTCTCGTCGCGCTCGGGCGGGGTGAGATACATCACCGCGATCCAGAGCGCGGTCACGATCAGCGCCGTCGCCGTCTCGCGGACGCCGAACTCGAGATCGCGGAAGGGAGGGAGCGCGTACGAGAGCACCGCCACGAGCACGCTCCCCACGAGCGCGGCGATCTCCGCCCACGCGTTGATGCGCCACCAGAACCAGCGCAGGATGAGGAGCGCGCCCGTCCCCGTGCCGAGCACGATCAGGAAACGGAACGCCGAGCGGATGCTGCTCAGGTGGAACGCCACGTACGCCGCCGCCGCGGTGATGAGCACCGACGCGATGCGCCCCGCCCACACGAGCGACGCCTGCGACGCGTCCGGCGCCACGAAGCGGCGCCACACGTCGTTCACGAGATAGCTCGCCCCCCAGTTCACCTGCGCGGACACGGTGGACATGAACGCCGCCAGCAGGCTCGCGAACACCAGCCCGAGCATTCCCGCCGGGAGGTAGCGCCGCATGAGAAGCGGGTACGCGGTCTCGGGGTCCTTCAGCCCGGGGAGCACGAGCATCGCCACGAGCGCGGTGATGATCCACGGCCAGCAGCGCACCACGTAGTTCAGGATGTTGAACAGCCACGCGGAGCGCTCGGCGTCGCGCTCCGACGGCACGGAGGCGAGGCGCTGCACGAACTGCCCGCCCCCGTCGGCGTTGCGGAACGCCCACCACTGGATGGCGACGTAGGCGAAGAAGGTGGGGATGGGGAGGAGCGCGTCGCCGGCGTGCGGGAAGAAGTGGAGCTGCTCCCCCTTCCCCGCCGCGGCGAGGCGCGCGGGGAGCGCGCCGAGGCCGCCGATGTCGTGCAGCGCGTAGCCTGCCACCACGATCGCTCCCACGAGCGCGAGCACGAACTGGAAGAAGTCGGTGGCCACCACCCCCCACAGACCGCTGAACGCGGCGTAGACGAGCACCACGGCGGCGATGGCGACCACCGTCCACAGCTTCCGCTCGTCGGCGGCCACGCCGAGCCCGAGCTGGTCCCAGATGCCGAGGGCGTCCACCACCTTCCGCATCGCGAGCATCCCGTAGGCGATGCCGACGGCGTTGATGGGGAGCGCGAACAGGAAGGCGCGGGTGCCGCGGAGGAGCGCGGCCGGGGCGCCGCCGTAGCGCAGCTCGTTCAGCTCCACATCGGTGAGGATCCCCGCGCGGCGCCACAGGCGCGCGAACAGGTAGATCATCGCCACGTGGGCGACCACGAACGACCACCACTCCCAGTTCCCCGCGATCCCGCGCCCGATCACCAGCCCGCCCACGTAGAGCGGGGTGTCCACGTTGAAGGTGATCGCGGCCATCGAGGTGCCCGCGAGCCACCACGGGATGGAGCGCCCGCCGACGAAGAATTCCTCGAGGGAGCGGGAGGCCCGGCGCGAGAGCCAGAGCCCCACCGCGAGGGTGAGCACCATGTAGGTGCCCACCACCAGCCAGTCGAGCGGCCGCACTCAGGGACCGCGGGTGATCCAGCGCGCGGCCGCCTGCTGCATGGCGGGCTCGCCTCCCCACGCCGACGCGATCGAC
>DASTSH010000115.1:0-11426 GCA_035760785.1 Gemmatimonadaceae bacterium
TTCATGTATCCGCGCGGCGTGCCCGCCCCGCGAACATCGGTGCCGCCGCTCCCACGCGCACCTCCCGCCGCGCCTCCGGTGGAGCCCGTGTCTCCGGTCTCCTCCCGCAGGGGCGGGTTCGTGCGCGGCCCCTCCGGTTCCGCCGCGCTCGGGCGGTCGATCCCCGACTCGGCGCTCGCCTCGCCCACTCCGGCGATGGCGCCGCCGCGCACGCTGGCGCGTCCGAGCAGGTCCATCCCACGCTTCTCCTCGTCGCTCACCGGGTCGCCGGCGGCCGGAGCATCGGCCTCCTGCCACTTCGACTTCGGCCCGTGCAGCGCCATCTCGTCGATCTCGTTCTCCTCGCGCACGCGCGATCGCGTCTCATCAGTAGTGCGCGCCCCGTGCTTCTTCTTCCGCTCCGCCATGGGGTGATCCGGGTGAAAGACACCCGATCGACTCGCAAGGTCGGGACCATGGGAGGGGGTAGGACGTGGTCGCCAGACCACCGAACAACGCGTGTGGCGTGTCGGGAACTGACGGGAAGAGGAAGCAGGTAGAGCGCGAGTAGGCTCGGCTGTAGGGGGACTCTCTCTACATCCCGCCCTACACGCGCTCTACCGACTTCCTCTCGCCTACGACCGCCTTCTACACGCCACACGCGTTTCACGGTGGTCCAGCCACCAGGTCCTACCTCCCATGCAGGATCCCGGTTCTCACCCGCACCGCCTTCGGCGATGCCGCGCGGTCCGCGGTGAGGGTCATCGAGACGCGCTCGTTCACCTGCAGCTTCCCGGTGAGGGAGAGCGTGTCCTCACCGCGGCGCACCTTGAACGACACCGGCGCGCCTGGATGCGTGCCGATCTTCTGGCGCACGCGCGCCACGAACGAGTCGCTCACCGGCACGTCCGCGATCTCGAGCAGGTAGTCCCCCGGCTGGATCCCCGCCTCGTCCGCGGTGGACCTCGGCACCACGCCGTCCACGCGCAGCCCCACGGAATCCTGTCCCGTGCTCAGCCCGAGCGTCGGGACGCGCGCGGTGTCCACCGTGAGCTTCATCCCCGCGAGCGGCAGGATCGTCCGCCACGGATACGGATCGCGCCCGTCCACGTACTTCGCGTAGAAGTCGTCGAACTTCTTCCCCCCGGCGGCGGCGCTCACCGCGCTCCACCACTCGTCGCCGGTGAATCCCTTGCCCTGCTTGTACGCCTGCTCGTAGAGCTGGCGCATCACGTCGTCCAGCGAGTGCCGCCCGTCGCTGGCATCGCGAATCAGGATGTCGAGCATGAGCCCGGCCAGCGAGCCCTTGGGGTAGTACAGATCGCTCGTGCCATCCTGCGGGTGCACCCAGGTGGAGACCGAGGCATCCTCCAGCGCCACGGGACGCGCGTTCGCCACCTCGGCCATCTTCCCGGCCGTGGTCTCGAAGAACGCCACCGAGTCGATCACCCCGGAGCGCACCTCGGCGAGGTCGGCGTAGTAGTCGGTGATCCCCTCGCTCACCCAGAGCCACGGCGTGGGCTGCTCGTGGGCGTACTGGTAGGGCCAGAGATCCGCGGGGCGCAGCCGCTTCACGTTCCACGCGTGGAAGATCTCGTGCGAGTACACCGACGTGAGGATCGGCTGGCCGATGGCGAACGGGCTCGTGACGTCCACGTGCGAGTTCTCGTGCTCGAGCCCGGAGATCCCGCCGTACGTCGAGTCGGCGATCTGCATGAGCGTGTAGGTGCGGAAGGGGATCTCCCCGAACACCGCCCCCTCGGCCTCCATCACCTTCCCGAGCTGGGTGAAGTCCTGCTCGAGCAGCGGCGTGGGGATGCTCCCGGCGGGATAGCGCGCGATGCGGAACCAGCGCTCCCCCACACGCGCGCTGTCGAACGCGAAGCGCCCAATGAAGAAGGGCATGTCCACGAGCTCGTGGTAGTTCGGCGCCGTGTACGTGCGCGGCGAGTCGGCCGGCGTCATCCCCGTCGCCACGAGCCATTGCGGCTCGGTGTGGATGCGCACGGTGGCGGGGAAGTCGAAGCCGCGCCCCTCGGGATAGAGGAACAGGTTCGTCCCGTTGAAGAGCGCGAAGTCCGGCTGCGCCCACGCCATCGCGTTGTCGAGCGTGTCCGCGAGATAGTCGAACGATACCGACACCGCCCGGGCGCCGTTCGGGCGCACGCGCCACGTGTCGTAGTCGAGCTTGTCCCACGCGAGCGGCTTGCCGTCGCCCGTGGCGGCGAAGCCGATCACCCACTTGGAGAAGTAGGTGATCTCGTACGCGCCGGGGGTCCACGCGGGGAGCGAGAGCACCACCGGATCGCGTGAGCGTGTGGCGAAGGACATCGCCACGTGGATCATCCGGCGCCGCGCGGTCGTCGAGTCGAAGGAGACGTCGTAGACGATGCCGGAGATGGGCGCCGACTGCGGCGGGGCGCCGTCGGATGGCGCGGCGCGCTGCGCGAGCGCCGCGGGAGCGGCGGACGCCGCGAGGAGGGCGCCGAGCGCCGTTCCGAGGAAGGGACGCATGGATGATCCAGGGTAGAAGGTCATTGAATATCGCGTCCATGGCGCCCGGCAGAAAGTGCGGCGTGCGCCTTGCAAAGGAACGCGAAGCAGCGGCAGATCAACGAGTTGCAAAGACAGCACCGCCGCGGCGCGAGGCGCGCCGGCGGGGCGAGCGAGGATACGGACCGGTGATGTACGAATCGGCGGGAGCGGGATCGGGAGAGGCGGATCGGACCGCGGGCGCGGCGATCCCGGCGTCGGCGCTCCCCTTCCCCGCACTGCGGATCGACGCCGACGGCAGGGTGGCGGCATCGAACGGCGCGCTCGAGCGGGAGCTCGGGGTCGAAGCGGGATCGCTCGCCGGACGGCCGCTGGCGGACCTGCTCGCGCAGAGCGGGCGCGAGGGCGCCTCGACGGCCCTCCGTTCCGCCGCGGACGCGGTGCGCGCCGCGCGCGAGGCGCCCGCGCTGCGCCTCTCCTTCACATCCGCGGCAGGAAGCGCGCGCTCCCGGACGTTCAGCGTGGCGCCGGCCGCGGATGGGATGTGGCTCCTCGCGCAGCCGCTGGAATGCGACGAGCGCCGCGAGGCGCTCGAGCGCGCGCAGCGTCTCGCGGAGGCGGAAGCCGTGGAGTTCGCCCGGGTGAGCCAGGAGCTGCGCGCGGCGAACGAGCAGCTCGAGCTCCGGTCGCAGGCGCTCCGCGACGCCACCGAAGCGAAGGCGCGCTTCCTGGCCACGATGTCGCACGAGCTGCGGACGCCACTCAATGCCGTGCTGGGCTACGCGGGGCTGCTTCGCGATGGCGTGTACGGCGCGGTGGGGGAGCAGCAGCAGCGCGCGGTGCACGCCATCGTCCGGCGCGCCAAGGATCTCCAGCTCCTCATCGATGACGTGCTCGACCTCTCGAAGATCGAAGCCGGACGCGCCGAGCTGCGGGTCGACGAGTTCGACCCCGCCACCGTGCTCTCGGAGGTCAAGGACACGATCATCGGCTTCGCGCGCGAGAAGGAGCTGATGATCACGGTGCGCACGAGCAACCGCGGCCCCGTGCGCCTGGACCGCGCGAAGTACCGGCAGATCGTGCTCAACCTGGCGGCGAACGCCGTGAAGTTCACGCCGCGGCGAGGGGAGGTGGCGCTGTCGGTGGAGCACGAGCGCGACGGCACCTTCGTGACGCGCGTGCGCGACACCGGGATCGGGATCGCGGCGGCGGATGTGCACCGCATCTTCGACAACTTCCAGCAGGTGGACACCGGCACCACGCGCCGCTACGAGGGGCTCGGGCTCGGGCTCGCGATCGTGCGGCGCATCGTGGAGCTGCTGGGAGGCACCATCGAGGTGGAGAGCACACCCGGGCGAGGCACGACGTTCATCGTCCGCCTTCCGGAGCGCCCGGAGCCCGAGGCGGTGCTCGGCGAGCCGGGGGAGATCCCCGCGGACACGGAGCTCGGCGGCGACCCCATCGTGGTGGCGATCGACGACAACCCCGAGGTGGTGGCGCTGCTCCGCGACTCGCTCGCGCCGGCGCACTTCCGCGTGGTGGGGGCGCTGAGCGGCGACCGGGGGATGGAGCTCGCGCGCATCCTCAAGCCGCTGGCGATCACGCTGGACATCATGATGCCGGAGAAGGACGGCTGGCAGGTGCTGCGGGAGATCAAGGCGGATCCCGAGCTGTCGCGGATTCCGGTGATCATCATGTCCATCGTCTCCGAGCGCTCGCTGGGCTTCTCGCTCGGCGTGGCGGATTACCTCGTGAAGCCGGTGGACCGGCGTGTGCTCATCGATGTGCTCGAGCGGCTGCGGCGACCGCAGGCACTGCACAGCGCGCTGGTGCTCGACGATGACTACGACGCGCGCGCGCTGATGCGCGACCTGCTGGTCTCGCTCGGGTTCACGGTGCGCGTGGCGGAGACCGCGGACGAAGCGATCGCCGCGCTCAACGAGACGCCCCCCGAGGTGCTGTTCGTGGACATCGCGATGCGGGGGGATGAGGTGACGCACGTGCTCGACTGCGTGGCGCAGGACCCGCGGCTCGAGCACGTGCGCACCGTGATCGTGACGCGCAGCGACGCGCGGGACCGGCACCCGGATTGGCTGCGGCGCGCGGCGACCTCGGTGGTGTACGACGAGCGCGAGCGTCCGGACGAGCTGCTCCGGCAGCTGCGCGCCGCACTCGCGGCGATCGGGGCGAACGCGGAGGCGCCGCCGGCGCCGGCGGGGTGACCGGCGCGAGGCTCGGGGTTCCACGCACTCGTAATGAAATCGTAATCGGGCGCACGTGCCAGCGCGCCGGCGCGGGACGTCTCATCTCCGAGGACACTTCACAGGAGATGCACGATGATCCCGCGATGGCCGGTGGTGCTTCTGTTCGCGATGTCGGGCGTGGCGTGCGGCGACCGCGGCCCACGCGTGGCGGAGCGCCGAGCGACCGACTCGGAGGTCGCCTTCGCTCCTTCAGCGGCGCGTCCCACTCCCGAGGCCGCGCCCCCCTCCGAGGGGTTCGCCGCCGGCGGTCCCATTCCCGACCCGGCCGTGGCGCCGGCGGTGGATTCGGCCGCCGGCGCCATGATCATCCGCAGCGGACGGGCGAGCGTCCAGGTGGACTCGCTCGACGCCGGCGTGCGAGCGGTGCGCGAGGTCGCCCGGCGCGTGGGGGGGTGGGTCGCGAACGTGTCGCTCCAGGCGGGGCGTGACCAGACGCACACCGCCACGATCGAGATCAAGGTTCCCGCCGCGCGCTTCGATGAGGCGCTCGCCGGGCTGCGTCCCATCGGGCAGGTCGAGAGCGTGGACGTGACCGCCCAGGACGTCGGGGAGGAGTACGTGGACGTCGGCGCGCGCGTGGCCAACGCGCGGCGCCTGGAGGGACGGCTGGTGGAGCTCCTCGCCACCCGCACGGGCAAGCTCTCCGACGTGCTGTCGGTGGAGCGCGAGTTGGCCCGCGTTCGCGAGGAGATCGAGCGGCAGGAGGGACGGCTGCGCTACCTGCGCACGCGCGCGGCCACCAGCACGCTCGCGGTGACCGTGCACGAGCCACTGCCGGTGGTCGGGGAACGCGGAAGCGGCGGAGTCCTCGCCGAGTCGTTCCGCGAGGCGTGGCGCAACTTCGTGGGCTTCGTGGCCGGGTTCATCGCCGCCCTCGGCACGCTCGTGCCCGCCGCGCTCCTCGTGACCGGAGCGGCCGTGGTGGCGGTGCGCATGCGGCGGCGCTTCCGCGCGCAGGAATAGCGTCGTGCGGGGCGGAGCTCGTCGGTGGAGATCTGGCCGCATCCGCCGGTCGCCATCTGGCCTGGCCCCGGTCTCGCGGCGCATATTGCGGCGTCCGCCACCCCCAACGGAGCCGTCATGACCACGTCCCCGCAGCCGAAGCTCGACGCCGACGCCGACCGCGTGCCCCTCGCCGCTGACGAGGCGCTGCACCAGCCGTACGTCCCCGCCGGACAGGAGCTCACCGAGCTCACGCCCGGCGCCATCGTGCTCGGCGTGATCCTCGGTCTCGTGTTCGCGGCGTCCAGCGTGTATCTCGCCTTGAAGGTGGGGTTGACGGTGAGCGCGTCGATCCCGATCGCCGTCCTCTCGATCACCATCTTCCGCTACATCACGCGCGCGTTCGGGAAGCAGCCGGCCACCATCCTGCAGAACAACATGGTGCAGACCACCGGATCGGCGGGCGAATCGATCGCCGCCGGCACGGTGTTCACCCTGCCGGCGCTGCTGCTCCTCGGCTACGACCTGCCGTGGCCCAAGGTGGCGGCGGTGGCGCTCGTGGGCGGCATCCTCGGCGTGCTGCTCATGATCCCGCTGCGGCGCAGCCTGATCGTGAAGGAGCACAAGAACCTGAAGTACCCCGAGGGCACCGCCTGCGCCGAGGTGCTCATCGTGGGGGAGGAGCGCGGGGTCCAGGCCAAGACCGTGTTCATGGGCTTCGGCCTCGGCGCGCTGTACAAGTTCCTCGCGAGCGGGATGCACCTGTGGGCGGAAGTGCCGCGCCGCGCGTTCACCCGGCTGCTGCCGACCGGGGGCACGGAGATGTTCGGCGAGATCCGCGCCGAGATCAGCCCCGAGCTCACGGGCGTGGGCTACATCATCGGGCCCAGGATCGCCGGCTACCTGTTCGCGGGCGGCGTGCTGTCGTGGTTCGTGCTCATCCCCTCGATCAAGCTGTTCGGCGCGGGACTCACCCAGACCATCTTCCCCGGCACGATGCTCATCCGCGACATGGATGCGGGGGAGGTCTGGTCGAAGTACATCTACTACATCGGGGCGGGCGCCGTCACGACGGCGGGGATCATCAGCCTGCTCCGCGCGCTGCCGACGATCGGCCAGGCGCTGGTGGCCGGCTTCGGCGACTTCCGCGGCGTGCGGAGCGGGAACGGCCAGCGCCGCACGGAGCGAGACCTGCCGATGGGGATCGTGGTCGTCGGCACCGCGATCCTCGCGATCGCGATGGTGGTGCTCCCGCAGATCGGGATCAACATCCCGGGCGCGCTGCTGGCGATCTTCTTCGGCTTCCTCTTCGTCACCGTCTCCAGCCGCATCACCGGGCAGATCGGCTCGTCGTCGAACCCGATCTCCGGAATGACGGTGGCCACCGTGCTGCTCACGGCGCTCATCTTCCTCGCCGTCGGCTGGACGGGGATCGAGCACCGGGTGCTGGCGCTGTCCATCGGCGGCGTGGTGTGCATCGCCGCGGCGGTGGCGGGCGCCACCTCGCAGGACCTGAAGACCGGCTTTCTCGTGGGCGCCACGCCGGCGCGACAGCAGATCGGGCTCCTGTTCGGCGTCACCACGTCGGCGATCATGATCGGCGGGACGATCCACTTCCTCAACGAAGCGAAGACGACGATCGTCCCCAAGAACTTCCCCGGCGTCCACATGGACCGCATCGACTCCGGGAGCACGCAGGCGGTGCGCGGGGTCACGTACCACATCGGGCGCCTGTACGAGCAGACGGGGGTGGCGCCGGCCGGGAAGTATCTCGTGGACGACCAGGGGAACGTGAAGTACCTGATCGACCCGGGGATCGGCGGACGCGAGCCGGTGAACTACGATGGTCGCGTGGTGGACAAGCTCGAGTCGCCGAAGTCGCAGATCATGGCGCTCGTGGTCGATGGCATCCTCACGCAGAAGCTGCCCTGGGGGCTGATCCTGATCGGCGCCTTCCTGGCCATCGTGATGGAGATTCTCGGGCTCCCATCGCTCCCGATCGCGGTGGGCATCTACCTGCCGATCTCCACCACCGCCACGATGTTTCTCGGTGGCGTGGTGCGCTGGCTGGTGGAGCGGAAGCTCCCGCAGGAGCAGCGCGGGGGGCCGGAGGCGGACTCGGGGCCGGGGGTGCTCTTCTCGTCGGGGCTCATCGCCGGCGGCGCGATCATGGGGGTGACGCTCGCGGCGCTCTCCGTGTGGTTCGTCAGCGGTGGGACCGTGGCCGATCGGATCAGCCTGGAGAAGGCGGTGGGGGCGTTCGGCACCAGCGGGATCGTCGCCGTCGTGATGTACGTGCTGCTGCTGTCCGTTCCGCTCTACTACGTGGCCAGGCGCGGGTTCGCCCGCGAGTGAGCCGCGGGAGGGCGTCCGCCGGTCCCCGACGCATGTTATGATACCGGGTGGCATCGCTCGCGATGCCACCCGGTGCTCGTGTATCCCGTCATCACCGCGATCCTCGATCATCTCGACATGCACCGCTCCCTCGCCCTCGCCTCTCTCCTCGCCCTCGCCCTCGCCGCTCCTTCCGCCCGCGCGCAGCGGCCGCAGCCCGCCGATCTCATCGTCACCGCGGAGCGCATCTACACCGTGGACGACACGCGTCCCGTGGTCCAGGCCATCGCCATGCGCGGCGAGCGCCTGGTGTACGCCGGTCCCGTCCGCGGCGCGATGGCGCTGAAGGGGAGCGGCACGCGCGTGATCGACTTTCCCGGCCGCACCATCGTGCCGGGACTCTCGGACGCGCACGGGCACCTGCTCGGCCTCGGGGAGTCGCTGCGCATGGTGGATCTCGTGGGCACGACGTCGTACGAACAGGTGATCGCGCGCACCGTGGCCCGCGCGACGGGCGCGCCGGGCGGCGCGTGGATCCAGGGGCGCGGGTGGGACCAGAACCGGTGGGGGGACACGCGCTTCCCCACGCACGAGGCGCTCTCGCGCGCCATTCCAGATCACCCGGTGGTGCTCGAGCGCGTGGACGGTCACGCGCTGCTCGCGAACGCGCGGGCGATGCAGCTCGCGGGAATCACCGCCGCCACCAAGGACCCGGAGGGCGGGCGCATCCTGCGCCTCCCCGACGGCTCGCCGAGCGGCGTGTTCGTGGACAACGCGCAGGAGCTCATCCGGCGCGCCGTCCCCCCGATGACCGCCGAGGAGGCGAAGTCGGCGCTGCTCGCGGCGGCGGCGGAAGCGAACAGGTGGGGGCTCACCGCGGTGCACGACCCCGGCGAGCCGGAGCCGGCGATCGACGTCATCGAGTCGCTGGCGAAGAGCGGGCGCTTGACGCTGCGGACGTACGTCATGATCGCCGACGACTCGGCGGCGATCGCGCACTACTTCGCCCGCGGACCGCAGAGCGCGCTCTACGATGGGCACCTGTGGATCCGCGCCATCAAGCTGTACGCCGACGGCGCGCTCGGCTCGCGGGGCGCGGCGCTGCTCGATCCCTACAGCGATGACCCGGGGAACTACGGGCTGCTCGTCTCCAAGCCCGAGCACATCCGCCACGTGGCGATCGAGGCGCTGCGGCACGGCTTCCAGGTGAACACGCACGCGATCGGAGACCGGGGGAACCGGGTGGTGCTCGATGCGTACGAGGCGGCACTGGACAGCGTGCCGACCGCGGACCACCGGTTCCGCATCGAGCACGCGCAGGTGCTCGACCACGCCGACATCCCGCGCTTCGCGCAGCTCGGCGTGATCCCGTCCATGCAGACGACGCACCAGACGAGCGACATGTACTGGGCGGAGCAGCGCCTCGGTCCCGGGCGCGCGTACGGCGCCTACGCGTGGCGCGCGCTCCTCTCCACCGGGGTCATCATCCCGAACGGGACCGACTTCCCCGTGGAGCAGGTGAACCCGATGCGCTCCTTCCACGCCGCGGTGAGCCGCCAGGACGAGCACGACTGGCCTCCGGGCGGCTGGCACCCCGAGGAGGCGATGACGCGCGACGAGGCGCTGAAATCCATGACCATCTGGCCCGCGTTCGCCGCGTTCCAGGAGCACGACATGGGCTCGCTGACGCCGGGGAAGTACGCCGACTTCGTGGTGCTCGACCAGGACATCATGCGCGTGCCGGTGGAGGACATCCTGAAGACGAAGGTGGTGGCGACGTATCTCGGCGGGAAGGCAGTGTACGAGTCGTCTGCGGCGCAGCAGGCGCAGGCGGCGAGCGGGAGGCGCGAGGGCAGGTGACCGAGCCAGAGCCCCGGCCGCCCACCGATACCGAGCGTCTGCGGGCGCTGGGGCTCGTCCGCGTGGCGCTCCTGCTCGGCGTGCTCATGTTCGGCGCGGTCACCTGGTGGGAGAGTCGTCAGGCGCTGCCGCAGGTGGGACCCGCGCTCTCCGAGCACGCGCTGCGCGTGCTGGTGCTCGCGCTGGTGGCGGTGGCGCTCGTGGCGATGCTCGTGGTGCGCGTGCTGCTGGCGCGCGAGCGGCAGGTGCGGCGTCGCGGCGCGCTGTGTCTGGTGGCGTGGACCGGAGGGGAGGCGGCGGCGCTGGCTGGCGGCGTCTACTACTTCGTCTTCCACGACCCGTACTGGTACGCGGTCGGCCTCATCGTGCTCGTGGCATCGTTCGTCGTCGTCCCGCTGCGCCCTCTGTCGTGATGCCGTCGCATCCCCCCTGTTGACACGCCGCTCCGGCGCGCCGACGTTACGCTGGCACCGGGTGCGTGCCTGACGCGGTCCGACTCCCTCATCACCGATCTCATGCTCTCCGACGCCTCGATCGCCTTTCTCAAGCGGCTCCTCGACACGCCCGGCCCGTCCGGGTTCGAGACCGCCCCGGCCGGCGTGTGGCGCGATGAGGCCCGGCGGTTCGCCGAGCTGCGCGCCGACGTGCACGGCAACAGCATGGCCACCGTGAATCCCGGCGGCGCGCCGGTGATCATGCTCGCCGGGCACATCGACGAGATCGGCGTGATCGTGCAGCACATCGACGAGGAAGGCTACGTCTACATCGCCGGGATCGGCGGATGGGACCCGCAGGTGCTGGTGGGACAGCGCATCCGCTTCCTCGGACCGCACGGCGATGTCTACGGCGTGGTGGGAAAGAAGCCGATCCACCTCATGAAGCCCGAGGACAGGGAGAAGGCGTCGAAGATCACCGATCTCTGGGTGGACATCGGCGTCGCGAACCGCGCCGAGGCGGCGGAGCGGCTGAGCGTGGGCGACGCCGGCGTGATCGATTCGCGCGCGCTGGACTTCCCGAACCGGAGTCTCGTGTCGCGGTCGATCGACGACCGGATCGGCGCGTTCGTGGTGCTGGAGGCGCTGCGGCGCTACGCCGAGCGTCCCGGAGCGGCCACGGTGGTCGCGGCGGCCACCACGCAGGAGGAGATCGCCTGGCACGGAGGCGGCGCCCTGGTCTGCGCCACGTGCATCGGCGCGCAGATGGCGATCGTGGTGGACGTCACCTTCGCCACCGATCACCCGGGGGTGGAGAAGCGCGAGCACGGGGAGCACGCGCTGGGAAGCGGGCCGGTGCTCACCCGCGGGTCGATCGTGTCGCCGGTGGTCTTCCGCCTGCTGCGCGCCACGGCGGACGACCTCGGGATCCCGTACACGCTGCAGGCGGCGGGGCGGGACACGGGGACGGACGCCGATGCCATCCACATCGCGCGCGAGGGGATCGCGACGGCGCTCGTCTCGGTGCCCAACCGCTACATGCACTCACCGAACGAGATGGTGAGCCTGGACGACCTCGACCGCGCCGCGGACCTCATCGCGGAGACGTGCCGAAGAGTCA
>DASTSH010000116.1:0-3620 GCA_035760785.1 Gemmatimonadaceae bacterium
GATCACATGACGAAGAACTTCCTCGAGTGGTTCATCAGCGAGCAGCGCGAGGAGGTCTCGAGCATGGACACGCTGCTGAAGATGGTGCGGCGCGCCGGCGAGAACGGGCTCCTCTTCGTGGAGAACTACCTTGCGCGCGGCGACCACGGGATCGGCGAGCACCCGGACGGGGCGAGCGAGGGGTGAGGAACCAGGGGTCAGGGGTCGGGGGCCAGGGGAATCGCTCTCAGCACGCGGGTGCCGTGCGCTGACCCCTGATCCCTGACCCCCGACCCCTTCTCTACCCCCGCCAGATCTCTCGCCCTTCCATGGCCGTCTCCCTCCCCGAGCTCGCGGCGCGCGCCGACGAGCTGCGGCGCCAGCTCGAACGCGCGAACTATCAGTACTACGTGCTCGACCAGCCGGAGATCTCCGATCTCGAGTACGACCGGCTGTTTCGCGAGCTCGTGGAGCTGGAGCGCGACCACCCCGAGCTGCGCACGCCGGACTCGCCCACGCAGCGCGTCGGCGCGCCGCCGCAGAGCCAGCTCGCGAAGGTGGAGCACCCGGTGCCGATGCTCTCGCTCGGCAACGCGTTCAACGACGACGAGCTGCGCGCGTGGGATGCGCGCATGCGCCGGCTGGTCGGTGACGCCATCGATGCCGCCGGCTACACCGCGGAGCTCAAGATCGACGGCAGCGCGGTGAGCCTGGTGTACGAGCACGGCGTGCTCGTGCGCGGCGCGACGCGCGGCAACGGGGTGATCGGCGAGGACGTGACGCCGAACATCCGCACCGTCCGCGACATCCCGCTGCGCCTGGCCGGCGGCGACGCGCCGGCACGCATCGAGATCCGCGGCGAGGTGTACATGCCGTTCGACGCGTTCGAGCGGCTGAACGAGGCGCAGATCGCGGCCGGCGAGAAGGTGTTCGCCAACCCCCGCAACTCGGCCGCCGGCTCGCTGCGCCAGCTCGACTCGTCCATCTCGGCCCGGCGCCCCCTGCGCTTCTTCGGCTACGGCGCCGTCGCTCCGGACGGCGCGCGCGCGCTGCCGTTCGCCACGCAGTGGGAGCTGCTGGAGACGCTGGCCGCGTGGGGGATCCCCGTGGAGCCGCACCGCATGCACGCCACGTCGCTCGATGAGATCGAGTCGTTCGTGCACGACGTGGAGGCGCGCGTCCGCGCGGAGCTCAACTTCGGCATCGACGGCGTGGTGGTGAAGGTGAACTCGCTCGCGCTCCAGGACGAGCTCGGTGTCATCGGCGCCGAGGGGCGGCCGGGGCGCGAGCCGCGGTGGGCGGTGGCGCGCAAGTTCGCGCCCGACATCGCCGAGACCCGCCTGCTCGACATCCAGGTGAACGTCGGCCGCACGGGCGCGCTCAACCCGTTCGCGATGCTGGAACCGGTGGAGATCGGCGGCACCATCGTCAGGCTCGCCACCCTGCACAACGAGGACCTCATCCGCACGAAGGATCTCCGCGTGGGGGACTGGGTGCAGGTGAAGCGCGCCGGCGAGGTGATCCCGCAGATCATCGGGCCCGTCCCGGAGCGGCGTCCGCCCGAGGGGCTCCCCGAGTGGCGCATGCCCGACCGGTGCCCGGCCTGCGGGACGGCGGTGGAGCGCGACGAGGAGGAGGCGATGCGCTACTGCCCCAACGTCGCCTGCCCCGGACGGCAGCTCGAGGGGCTCGTGCACTTCGCGTCGCGGGGCGCGATGGACATCCGTGGCCTGTCGTATGCACGCATCCAGCAGTTGATCGAGGCAGGGCTCGTGCACGATGTGGCGGACATCTACGCGCTCACCACGCCGCAGCTGGTGGAGCTCGAGCGGTTCGCCGAGAAGAGCGCGGAGAACCTCGTGTCGGCCATTCAGGCGTCGAAGGCGCAGCCCCTGTCACGGCTCGTGAACGGGCTGGGGATCCGCCACGTGGGCACGGGCGCGGCGCAGCTCCTCGCGCGCCACTTCGGAACGATGGATGCGCTCGCGCACGCCACCGAGGAGCAGATCCTCGACGTGCGCGGCATCGGGGAGACCACGGCGCGCGCCGTCACCGCCTACTTCGCCAACCCGACCACCCAGGCGCTGCTGGAGAAGCTCCGGCAGCACGGCCTGTGCTTCACCGAGCCGCGCTCCAAGGCGTCCTCCGGTAGCCTGGCGGGGAAGACGGTCGTCATCACGGGGACGCTCCCCACGCTCTCCCGCGCGCAGGCGACGGAGCTGCTGGAGGCCGCCGGCGCGCACATCACGAGCGGGGTCTCGAAGAACACCAGCTTCGTGGTCGTGGGGGAGGAAGCGGGGAGCAAGCTGGACAAGGCACGACAGCTCGGCATCGAAACGATCGATGAGGCGGAGCTCCTGCGCCGCCTCGGCCGCACACCTGAGGATGCTTGACCCATGGGACGCTCCAGCCTCGACCTTCCCGCGCACCAGATGCTCGCGGTGAGCCGCGACGCGCTCACCGCGCTCCGCGACGCACTCCTGCGCGACGCCGACATCGCGGGGGCCACGTATCTCCAGGAAGCGGGCTACGCCGGGAGCGAGGCGGTGTTCCGCTCCTTCCGCGACTGGCTGCGCGCGCGGATGGACGCCGAGCCCGGAGAGCTGTCGCTCGACGAGTTCGGGGAGCTCGCCTCGGCCTACTTCGGCGAGATGGGGTGGGGGACGCTGAGCATCGGCTCGCTTGGCGAGGCGGTGGCGACGGTGGACTCCCCCGACTGGCAGGAGGCGAACCCGGCGAGCGAGCTCGATCACCCGGGATGCCATCTGACCACGGGGATGTTCGCCGGCTTCTTCGGCCAGGTGGCGGAGCGCCCGCTCGCGGTGCTCGAGGTGGAGTGCCGCTCGATGGGCGCGCCCCGCTGCCGCTTCCTCCTCGGCGCCGGCGAGGTGATGAACCACGTGTACGAGGAGATCGAGCGCGGGGTGGGGTACGAGGAGGCGCTGAGCGGGGTGGAGTGAGGCAGGGGTCGGGGACCAGCGACCACGCAGGGGCGAGGGACGAGCGGACGACACGGGCCGCGGCGATTCGATGCCGCGGCCCGCGCTGTTTGGGACGATCGTAGTAGTCGGGGGGGGCCCCCCAAGGTAGGGAGGGAGCAGGCAGCAGGGGCCAGAGGCCGGGGATCGAGGAGCGGCTCCCCGATCCCCAACCCCCGGCCCCTCGTTCTCTCACCCCTGGTCCCTCAGCACTTCCGCGTACTCGGGGCGCAGCACCAGCTCCCCTTCCACCAGCACCTCGCGGTCCCACGGGAGGATGATCGTGCTCTCCGTCTCCAGGGCGGCGAAGTCGGGAGTGTATGGGCCGGTGCGGAAGGCCACGGCGGTGCGGATGTCGGCCGCGCCGGCGTGGACGATGGCGGTGATCGCGAGGCGCATGGTGTCGCCGGTGTCGCACGTCTCGTCCACGAGGAGCACGCGCTTGTTGCGCACCTGCGTGGGTGCGGCGCCGAGGATGGCGGGGGTCTCGCGCACGCCATCGCCGCCGAGGCGGCGCGTCACCAGCATGGAGATGAAGTCGCGCTGGAGGATCGCGGCGATCGTCGCGCCCGGAATCACCCCCGCGTTGGCGATCCCCACGACGATCTCGGGGTCGAAGCCGCGCGCGACCTTGAGCGCGAGCGCCCGCGACAGCTCGCCGAA
>DASTSH010000117.1:0-2072 GCA_035760785.1 Gemmatimonadaceae bacterium
GTCGTGAAGCCTCAGCTCGCGGGGGGGCCGGGGCGGGAAGGGACCAGTCGCTAGACCACCAGACGACGCGTGTCGCGTGTGGGGAACTGACGGGCAGAGGAGGGAGGTACGGCGCGTGTAGGCTCGGCGGTAGAGAGAGTCCACCTACACACGAACCTACTCTCGCTCTACCCAGCTCCTCTTTCCGTCAGTTCCCCACACGCGACACGCGTCCTTTGGTGGTCCATTCTCTACCGCCCATTCTCCCAATACGCCCATCCCCTAAGACTCGTCACCTCCCCCGCGCGCCGGCCCACGCTCCGATTCCACGGCTCGGCTTGCGTCCCATCCGCACCGGCGCGATATAGGGGCGCGCCTGGCACCGCACGCCCACCCGCGAGCAGCCGCGCGCCCATGCGGAGCGCGCCCACCGTGCGCTCTCGCCGGATGCCGGATCCGTGGATCCCCCGGCTCCACAGATGCACGGGGGTGACACGGGTCGCCCCCGAGGAGGTGCGGATGTCACGTACCCTCACGCTCGCGCTCTCCCTCGCCACGCTCGCCGCCGCGGCGCGCCCGGCGCCAGGGCAGGGACAGGTCGCGCGCAAGCCGGACGTCAGAACGGCGTCGGAGCGCGCGGGCCTCATGCTCCCGATGGCCACCACCTCCGACGCGGCCCGCGAGCACGCCGTACAGGGGCAGCGGGCGCTCGACATGGGGCACCAGTACGACGCGTACGACCACTTCCGCGAGGCCGTGGCCGCCGACTCGACGTTCGCGTTCGGCTACCTCGGCGTCGCCAACAGCGCGATCTCCACCGACGAGCTCCGCGCGAACATCGCGCGCGCGGTGCACTTCGCGCCGAAGGCGACGCGCGAGGACCAGCTCCAGATCGGGATCGCCGAGAAGGGACTGAGCAACGACGTGGACGGGGAGCTCGCGCTCGCGCGGGAGCTCGTGCGCGTGGCGCCCGACAACCCGCGGTCGTACCTCGCCCTGGCCACGGTTCAGTCGCAGGCCGGCAAGGAGACGGAAGCGCGCCGCTCGATGCGCCGCGCCATCGCGCTCGCCCCAGACTTCGCTCCCGCCTACCTGCAGCTCGGCAACTCGTACCTGCTCACCGAGCCGCGCGACTTCGCCAGGGCGGAGCAGGCTGCCCGGAAGGCCGCGGCGATCGCGCCCAGGGAGTTCGCCCCGTACGACCTGCTGGGCGACGTGGACCGTGCCACCGGCAAGCTGGCGGACGCGCGCGTCGCGTACACCAGGGCCGCGACGCTCGACCCCACGAACGGACTGGAGTACCAGCAGCGCGGCCACGTGAACACCTTCCTCGGCAACTACGACGCGGCTCGCGCCGACTACGACACCGCGATCAGGCTCGGCCGGGGAAACGAGAAGGCCACCTTCGCCGTCTGGCGCGCGTTGGTGCCCGTCTACGCCGGCGAGCCGAAGGCGGGGATCGCCGAGCTGGAGCAGCTCGTGTCGTCCATCGACGGCATGTCCATCCCCGATCCGGACGGCACCAAGATCTTCGCTCTCAGCGAGGAGGCGGTGATCGCGAGCCACACGGGAGCGTTCGACGCCGCGCGGAGCGCGCTCGACCGCCGGAGCGCACTGCTGCGCAAGCAGGCGGCGGCGTCGGGGAACGAGGAGTTCCGGCGCGCGCAGGAGGCCGACATCGCGGTCTTCGATGGGATCCTGGCGGCACGGAAGGGGGACTACGCCGCCGCGACGGCGAAGGCGAAGGAGGCGATGCGCACGGTGGCGACGAACCACAATCCGCGCCGCGATGAGCCGGCGCAGGCCCTCATGGGCTACATCGCGCTCATGCAGAAACACTACGACGCCGCGCTCGCGCACTTCGCGAAGGCGGATCCGAACGACATCTACGTCACCTACCACCGGGCGCTGGCGCTCGAGGGCGCGGGGCGCACGGCGGACGCGAAGAAGCTCTTCCGCCAGGTGGCGAACTACAACTTCAGCAGCGCGACGTACGCCGTGGTGCGGCGCGACGCGATCGAGCGGGCCCGGTGAGAAATCCCGATCACCGGTCGTGAGTCACTGACGTCGGCGCGCCCGGCGAGGCGCGCCGA
>DASTSH010000118.1:0-10419 GCA_035760785.1 Gemmatimonadaceae bacterium
CGGCGTCGCGCTTACACGCGGCGAGCCCCCGCGCGCGCCAGAGCGTTCTCCCCGCCTGAATCGGCATCTACCGTCGGCGCGCGCGGGGTCTCTTGCTACGCGCGGACGCCGCCGTCGCCACACCCCCGCGCCCCGCTGCGACGCTCCGTGACGGCCGCTCGGGCCGGCCACGGTGTGCCGGCCCCGCGCCGCACGCCCCGCCGCGCCCCGCGATGCCCCGTGGTGCCCGCGCGGCGCCGGGCGCCTCACGAACTCCGGCCCGCGGGCGGCGGCCGCCGCGCGCGTGGCCCGCGCCGTGCGCCGCCCGGCGCCCCGCCCCGGCGCGGGGCGGGGCGCACGGAGCGTGGCTCGCTGCGCGGCGCCCGGCGCGGCGCATGGCGCGACTCATGGCGCGCGACGCTCGGCGCGTGGCGCAGGGAGAGTGGCAGGCGGCGGGGGCCGTTCGCGCAGGCGGCGTTCGCGCGTAGCAAGAGACTCCCCGGGCGCCGACGGTCGATGCCGATTCCGGCGGGGAGAACGCGCTGGCGCCCGGGGAGGCTCGCAGCGTGTAAGCGCGCACGCCGCCGAAGCGAATGGCCCCCGGCGCCACGGCCGAGGAGCCCGAGCGGAGCCAGGCCAACGCGCCCGAGCGGCGCCACGGCCGAGGAGCCCGTGCCCGCGCCGCGCGCGCGCTCGGTGACGCCTCACGACGAGGCGGGGTCGGCTCGGGTGTCATGAGAGACCATCGCACATGCTCCGGCCATTGCCTGACGCGCCTCCGCCGCGCGCGCGTGGCGATCCTCGCCGCCACGGCCATCGCGTGCGGGGGCGATGCCCCCTCCGCGCCGCCGCCCCCACCACCACCGCCTCCGCCGCCCGTCTCCGAGGTGCCTCCGCCTCCCGGAACCTCGTGCTTCGGCGATGGGGAGATCTGCTCGGTGGAGCTCCCCACCTACGACGGCTCCGGGCAGGTGGTGCACCCCGATCTCGTGCTCGACGTCTCCGGCTTCGGCGGCCACCAGTACTGGCTCGCGTTCACCCCCTACCCGGGAGGGAACGCGGGGTACGAGAATCCGTCGCTCGTCACCGGCGATGCACGGCCGTGGTGGGTGGTCCCCGATGGCGTCGTCAATCCCATCGTCCCTCAGCCCGTCGGCGGCCACTGGTCCGATCCCGACATCGTCCTCGACGCCACGGCCGGAGTGCTCCGGTACTACTTCCGCTCCACCGTGGGCGGGCGCGACGACGTGCTCCTCATGACGAGTCCCGACGGGGTCCACTTTAGCGAGCCGCGCGCGGTGACCGGCGCGCCGGGGATCGCCATCGTCTCGCCGGCCGTGGTGCGCGAGGGAGATGGGACGTGGACGATGTGGTCGGTGAACGCCGTGCACGGGGGGTGCGGCGCGACGGAGACGACCGTCGAGCGGCGCACATCACCCGACGGCGAGCTGTGGTCCGAGCCGGCGGCCGTGCAGCTCGAGCAATCCGGGCGGGTGGTCTGGCACCTCGACGTGCAGTGGATCCCGAGCCAGCGCGAGTACTGGGCGGTCTACGCCGCCTACCCTGTCGGCAGCGGGTGCGCGGCCACCGATCTGTACTTCGCGCGCAGCGCCGATGGGATCAGGTGGACGACGTATCCATCGCCGCTCGTGGCGCGCGGCGACTTCGCGCCGTTCGCGAACGCCGTCTACCGCTCGACGTTCAGCTACGACGCCGAGCACGACCTCGTGCGCCTCTGGCTGAGCGGCGCGCGCTTCGATGCGAACTGGACGTGGACCGCCGCCACCGTGCGCTTCTCGCGCGCCACCCTGGAGGCGCGCGTCGGCACCATCCGCGAGCACCTGCCGAGCGCCGAGAACGGTCCCGTGTTCTGGGATCCGCGCGGCGGAGCGGCGGGCGCGGCGAACTTCCCCTGAGCGCCGCCGATCGCGACGGGAGACCTCCCCCGGGAGAAATTTGCGGGAGGATGCAACCTTTTTCCCCCTGCTACGTACTAACCCGAGGTGGGCGATGCCGACCCGCCGACGCCTCCTATTGGGCAAGAGTACGGAAAAAGCCGCTGGTCCCGGTGGTATGATCTCGCACGCGTTCCCTTCCTCCTTGCGCGTGAGGTCATCTTCCAAACCCCGGGCCAGCGGCTTTTCCGCGCGCCAAGGTACGTGCCGTTGGGCCCGTTGTCCAGAGCGGGCGCGGCTGGGGGGCGGTTAGGCGGGGCCGCCCCCCGATCAGAACAGGCTGAGCTGCAGCTCCGTCCTGCCGGCGCCGCCGAACGCTCCCACCACGCCATCCTGCGGCGCGGCCACCACCTCGCCGCGAAAGCGCGTCCGCCCCAGCGCGGTGCGCAGCGTGCGTACCGCCAGCGCGGGATCGTTGCACGAGTCGCTGAGGTGCGCCAGCACCAGGTGCGTGAGCCCGGCGTGCGCGCGCTCCGCCGCCAGCGTCGCCGCCGCGCGGTTGCTCAGGTGCCCGTGCGATCCCGCGATCCGCTCCCGCACCGACGGCGGGTAGGGCCCCGCACGCAGCATCCCCTCGTCGTGATTGGCCTCCAGCACCAGCACATCCAGGCGCGACAGCGCCGTGCGGAGCGCCGGCGTGATGTGTCCGATGTCGTAGGCGATCCCCGCGCGGAACCCGGTCGCGCGCTCGGTGGCCACGAACGCCACCGGGTCGGCCGCATCGTGCGGCGTGGGGATGGACGTGAGGGAGATCTCGCTCAGCTCCAGCGTGGCGCCGCTCTCGAAGCGGCGCACGTCGGCCTCCGCCAGCGCGGGGAACGCCGCCACCGTCCCCGTGGTGGCATGGATGCTCCACCCCCACCGCTTCGCCGCCGCGCACGCGCCCCGCACGTGATCGGTGTGCTCGTGCGTGATCACCACCGCCTCCACCGATTCCGGGGGCACCGAGATCGCCCGCAGCCGCTCGGCCAGCACCCGCACCGGGAAGCCCGCGTCCACCAGCACGCGCGAGCCGGCGCTCTCCAGCAGCACGGCGTTCCCGCGGCTGCCGCTGCCCAGCATCCAGAGTCTCACGCGCGAACCTCGCACGCGAGCGCGTGCGCCGCGGCGAGCTGTCGCCGCTCCGCCTCGTCCAGCGCGATCCCGCGGCGCGACATCGCGCGCTCGGCGGTCTCCAGGAACTTCTCCAGTCGGTACGTCGACAGATCGCTCCCCTCGCCCCAGGAGAAGGGCGGCACGTACTTCGGCGGCATCGTGCTCCCGTAGACGTTCGAGCCCGCGCCGATCACGCTCCCCGTCGTCAGCCGCGTGCCGATCCCCGTCTTCACGTGATCTCCGAGGAAGGAGCCGAGCTTCAGCACGCCCGTGTCGCGCACGCCGCGCGGGGTCCAGAGCTGCACCGTGCCGTACGTGTTCTTCAGGTTGCTCGTGATCGTCCCCGCGCCCAGGTTCACCCACCGCCCCAGGTACGAGTGGCCCACGAAGCCGTCGTGCGACTTGTTCGCGTGCCCGAGCACCACCGTCTCGCTGATCTCCCCCTTCACCATGCTCGCCTCGCCGATCGAGCACCCGTGCACGCGGTCGCCGAGCACGCTCGCGCCCGGGCCGATCGCGCAGGGGCCCATGAGACGAGTGAACGCGCGCACGGATGCGCCGCGCCGCACCAGCACCGGACCGGCGGTGACGTCGAAGCACACCGCCGGTTCCACCGTGGCGCCGCGCTCCACGTACACGCCGTGCGCGCCGAGCACGATCGCCTGCTCGGGGATCGCCCGGTCGATCGTGGGGCCGATCGCGGCGATGTCATCGCGGAGCTGCGCGAGCAGATCCACGATGAAGCTCCACACCTCGTCCAGCCAGCGTCCCGGCAGCTCGACCACGCGCGCCCCCCCGGCCCCGATCGTCTCGAGCGCCGCCTCGCCACCGGCGAGCTCGGTCAGCGGCGTCGCCCGCGAGAGCCGCACGGCAGCCACGCGGCCGTCGCACATCCAGACGTCGGCTTCCCGCTCGCTCCATCCGAGCGGCGCCACGCAGCGGGTGTTCGCCACCACCGCGCCTTGCGGCAGGTCGCCGGCGGCGGCCGGCGGCGCATCGAGCTCGGAGAAGCTCGCGAGATGCGGGGAGGTGATCGTCCCCGCCGCGGTGAGGCCGAGTGCGAGCTCCCATCGGCGGCGGATGAGCTCGATCCCCGCGCGCATCTCGCCGATCGGACGCGTGAGCGCGAACGGCTCGAACGTCCGCGCGCGCGCGTCATCGTACAGGTAGAGCGGGCTCACGGATGGTCGCGAACGGTGGCGGGAAGGGAATCGAGCAGCGTCTTGAGGTCGGCCGCGCGGTCGATGGTGGTGACGAGCGTGAGGCCGTCGCGGCTCACCACCACGAGGTCGGATACCCCGTACATCACCACCGTGTGCCCTTCGGCGTGCACCACGTTCCCCGCCGCGTCGAGCAGGTGCGCGTCGCCGGCCACGGCGTTCCCGTGCGCGTCGCGGTCGCGCACCCGGCGCAGCGCCGCCCACGTACCCACGTCGTCCCAGCCGAAGTCGCCGGGGAGGACGAGCACGCGCGCGCTGCGCTCCAGGACGCCGTGGTCCACGCTGATGGGCGTGGCGGCGGCGAAGAAGCCGGCGAGGTCGCCGCACGCGGCGAGCGGCAGCGCCGGGGCCACCTCCGGGGTGTGCGCCTCGATCTCCGCGAGGAAGTCGTCGGCGCGCCACACGAAGATGCCGGAGTTCCAGAGGAAGCCGTCGCGCACCATGCGCTCCGCCGTGGCGCGGTCCGGCTTCTCGGCGAATCGCGCCACGCGGCGCGCGCCGTCCACCGCTTCGGCCGGCTGGATGTAGCCGAATCCGGGATCGGGGCGGCTCGGCACCACGCCTACCGTCACCAGGCTCTGCGCCCGCTCCGCCACCGCGGCGGCGTGCTCCAGCGTGGCGCGGAATCCCTCGGGGTCGCCGATCGCCCAGTCGGCGTGCACGCAGAGCATGGTGCCCTCGCTGCCGTCGCGGCGGCGGACCTCCGCCGCTGCCCACGCGAGAGCGGGAGCCGTCCCGGCCGCGCGTGGCTCACCGATCACGTTCTCCGCCGGGAGCTCGGGAAGGAGCGCGCGCACCTCGGGCGCCAGCGACGCGTTCGTGATCACGAGCATCCGCTCCGGCGGCACGAGCGGCGCGAGGCGGTGCACCGTATCGGCGAGCAACGGCTCGTGGTCCACGAGCGGGAGGAGCTGCTTGGGGCGGCGCGGGGTGCTCAGCGGCCAGAAGCGGGAGCCGACGCCGCCGGCGAGGATCACGGCCCAGCGGCTCACCGGTCGCCCGCTCCCTGCTCATCGGGTCCGATCCCCACCAGCTCCGCGGCCCGTGCGTAGAGCTTCTTCGGGCTGAACGGCTTGGTGAGAAACTCGCTCGCGCCGAGCGCCATCGCCTGTTGATGGTGCTGCTCCTGCCCCGCGGCGGTGAGGATGATGCACGGGATGCCTGCCCAGCGCGGCTCCGCGCGCATGCGCGCGAGCACGTCGAGCCCGCTCACCTGCGGCATCATGAGGTCGAGCAGCACGAGCGCGAGCGCCGGGTCGTCCTCCATCGCCTGCAGCGCCTCGCGGCCATCGTACGCGAGCGTGACGGCGAACGGCCCCTGCTCGAGCTTCATCTTGATGATCCGGCCGATGTGTGGCTCGTCGTCGGCGACGAGCACGTGCAGCCGCTCCGGCTCCGGCGACATGTCAGACGAGCGCGGCGATGTTTTCGCGGTTGCGGCGAAGCTCGAACAGGAGCTGGCCGAGGTTGGCCGTGGGGCGGGCGAGCACGAGGAGGATCGCCTCGCTGGAGAGCACGGAGATCACGGCCACGCTCCCCTGCGCGTACTCGAGGATGGCGGTGGCCAACGATCCCCGGCTGTCGTGCGCGCCGTATTCGTCGGCGGCGGCGATGATGGCGGGGATGAGCGCCGCGACGCTCTCCGCGTCCACGTGCGGCGAGGTTTCACTGTCGATCAGGAGGCCGTCGCGTCCGAGGACGACGGCGGCATCGACGCCGTCGCGCTGCCGGAGCGCGCCGACGAGATCGCGGATGGTGGGCATGCGAGCTCCGTCTTCTGGTGCAGCGAAGCTAGACCTCGCCGACAGTGAAGTCAAGCGAAGCCAATCGCTTGAACTCTCCCGTTCCCAACGGTATCGTTCCCAGCCTACCACACATGCGTCATCACTCAGCGCGCAGGTACATGACGGCCAGATTGCTGCTCCTCTGCGTCGGCGTCCTCGCCGTGGCCGCCACCACGGCGTGCGGCGATCCGTTCAAGGCCACCGCCACGGTGCAGAACATCGACGACACGCTCGCGTTGTACGGTCTCAGCGAGGCGCCCGCCAACGGCCCCACGGGGATCAACACGTTCGTGCCGCGGGCCGTGCGCGCGGATCCGTCGCAGAACTACGACATCCTCTTCGACATCCGGCCGGACTCCTCCGGCGCGCGCACGGCGTACATCCTCCCGCCGCGCGCGGTGGGGCTGTTCGGGAGCGCCGGCATCATCAAGGACAGCACGCAGGCGTTCGAGGAGATCACCCAGGCCCCCGTGCGCGGCTACGACGATTCCACCGCCGTGCCCATCAAGGCCGGGGACGTGCTGCTCGTGCAGGCGGCGTCCTTCGCCTGCGCCTCGCAGCTCATCACCGACCGCCGGGTGATCTACTCCAAGATCGTGATCGACAGCGTGAACTACTCCCCCTTCGACCCGGATACGAACCCGGCGGGGAGCACGATCCACCTGCGGATGCGCGTCGATCCGAACTGCGGCTTCATCTCCTTCGCGGACGGTCTGCCCGGGTTCTGACGTGCACGATCTCAAGCTGCTGCGAGAGAACATCGACGCGCTGCGCGACGGGATGCGGCGGCGCGGCAAGCTCGATGCGCTCGGTCCGGTGATCGACCGCGCCGAGGCGCTCGAGCGCGACCGGCGCGCGCTCCTCCAGGCCGTGGAGGAGCGCAAGGCGGCCCGCAACGCCGCGAGCCAGGAGGTGGCGCGGCGCAAGCGGGCCAAGGAGGATGCCGAGGAGCTCATCGTCCGCACCCGCGCGCTCGGCGAGGAGATCGCCGAGCTCGAGGCGCGGCTCGGCGGGGTGCAGGCCGACCTCGAGCGCATCCAGTACGAGCTGCCCAACCTCACCCTCCCCGACGTGCCGGAGGGCGGGGAGGAGGCGAACACCGTCGTGCGGTCGTGGGGCGAGCCGCGCCCCGGCGACGGCGTGCTCCCGCACTGGGAGGTGGGGGAGCGCCTGGGGATCATCGACCTCGCGCGCGGCGCGAAGATCGCGGGCTCCGGCTTCGTCGTCCTGCGCGGGCTCGGCGCGCGCCTGGTGCGCGCGCTCATGTCCTTCATGCTCGACCTGCACGGGCGCGAGCACGGCTACGAGGAGGTGTGGGTCCCCTACCTCGTGAACCGGCAGTCGATGACGGGCACGGGGCAGCTCCCCAAGTTCGAGGACGACGCGTACGTCACCACCGACGACCTGTTCCTCATCCCCACCGCCGAGGTGCCGGTCACGAACCTGCACCGCGACGAGGTGCTCGCCGCCACCGAGCTCCCGAAGGGGATGACGGCGTACTCGCCCTGCTTCCGCCGCGAGGCGGGGGCGGCGGGGAAGGACACGCGCGGGCTCATTCGCGTGCACGAGTTCGACAAGGTGGAGCTCGTGCGCTACGCGCGGCCGGAGGACTCGGAGGCGGAGCTCGAGCGGCTCACCGGACATGCCGAGGATGTGCTGCGCCGGCTCGGCCTCCCGTACCGCGTCGTGCTCCTCGCCGCGGGCGACACCGGCTTCTCGAGCGCGAAGACCTACGATCTCGAGGTGTGGGCGCCGGGGGTCGGGAAGTGGCTCGAGGTCTCCTCGTGCTCCACCTTCACCGACTTCCAGGCGCGGCGCGCGAACATCCGCTACCGCCCCGCGCCCGGGGAGAAGCCTCGCTTCGTGCACACCCTCAACGGCTCGGGTCTGGCGTTTCCGCGGACCATCATCGCCATCCTCGAGCACTACCAGCGCCCCGACGGCACGGTCACGGTCCCGGACGTGCTGCGCCCGTTCCTCGGCGTAGACGTCCTCGCCTGACCGATGCGCCGCGGCGCGCCGGTCATCGTCCTCGGCGGGCTCGTCGCCCTGCTGCTGGGCTCGTACGTCCTCTACTCGCGGCGCGTGGTGCTCGAGCTGCGGCGCGACGCGGGGCGCTACGGAAAGATGTACGCCCGCGTCTTCCGCGCCCTCGCCGACCCGCGCGAGGAGTCGGGGAACGCGGCGCTGCTCGACCTGTCGCAGCACATCGGCGAGCTCGGCGTCCCGGTGATCGTCACCGACACCGCGGGAGCCCCGACCGCGGCCGCGAACCTCCCCTTCCGCGCGCCGCTCGACGATCCGCGCGTGCGCGCGTACATCCCCGTGCTCGACCGGCAGAACCCCCCCGTGATCGAGCGCGGGGTGGGGACGGTGCACTTCGGCGACAGCAAGTTGATCACCAGCCTGCGCGTGATCCCCGTGCTGCTCGCGTCGCTGCTCGCGATGCTCCTCGCCGCCGGCGCGTACGTGCTCCGCACGCGCAGCCGCGCCGACCGCGAGATGGTGTGGGCGGGGATGGCGCGCGAGTCGGCGCACCAGCTCGCCACTCCGCTCTCGAGCCTCAGCGGCTGGCTCGAGCTCCTGCGCGAGCACTGCACCGATTCGCTCTCCGCCTCGGCGATCTCGCACATGGACGCCGACCTCGTGCGCCTGGAGCGCGTGTCGCACCGCTTCGAGCGCATCGGCCGGCCGCCGCGCCGCGACCGCGTGGACGTCGGCGACCTCGTGGTGCGCGTCGGCGCCTACTTCCAGGCGCGCGTCCCCACCCTCGCGCACACCGTGCACATCGTGGCCTCGCGCGGCAGCGAGCCCGTGGTGATCGAGGGAGACGAGGTGCTGCTCGAGTGGGCGCTCGAGGTGCTCGTGAAGAACGGGCTCGACGCGCTCGCCGGCCGCGGCGGACGCATGTACATCACCACCAAGCGCCTCGACCCCGACCGCGTGCGCGTGCGCGTGGCCGACGACGGGCCGGGCGTGCCGCGCGACCTGCGCACCCGCATCTTCGAGCCCGGCTTCTCCACCAAGCAATCGGGGTGGGGGATCGGGCTCTCGCTCGCCAAGCGCATCATCGAGGAGAACCACGGCGGTCGTTTGGTGCTGGTTCCCTCGGAGAAAGGCGCGACATTCGACGTTATACTTCAAGGATGAGCGTGACGACCACCGATTCGAGCGCGCCGGCGGGGCTGAACCCCGCCCAGCGCGAGGCCGTATTGCACTTCGAGGGACCCATCCTCGTGCTCGCGGGAGCGGGCTCGGGGAAGACGCGCGTGCTCACCACGCGCATCGCCCGCCTCATCGAGCATCATGGCGTGGACCCGCGCCACATCCTCGCCGTCACCTTCACCAACAAGGCGGCGGGGGAGATGAAGGAGCGCGTCGCGCGCCTGCTCGGCCAGGAGCCGGCGGGGATGTGGACGGGGACCTTCCACGCCATTGGCGCGCGCATCCTGCGCCGCGAGGCGCACCTCGTGGGGCGCACGCCGGCGTTCACCATCTACGACGAGGACGACAGCCTCTCCGCGCTCAAGCGCGTGATGGAGCGCCTGAAGATCTCCACCAAGCAGTGGACGCCGAAGGCGATCCGCGGCGCGATCTCCGACGCCAAGAACGCGC
The DNA here is from genome assembly GCA_035760785.1 of Gemmatimonadaceae bacterium. Classification (GTDB taxonomy): domain Bacteria; phylum Gemmatimonadota; class Gemmatimonadetes; order Gemmatimonadales; family Gemmatimonadaceae; genus JADGGM01. The sequence goes on from DASTSH010000118.1 coordinate 9,649, forward strand.
TCGTCTCCCCCAAGGAGTACGCCTCGCTGGCGCTCGATCCGCTCAGCCGCGCCGCCGCGCCCGTGTACGAGCACCTCGATGCCGCGCTCCGCGACGCGAACGCGGTGGACTTCGACGACCTGCTCGTGCTCCCGGTGCGCATCTTCCAGGAGAACCCGCACCGGTTGGCCGAGTACCGCGCCCGGTTCCAGTTCATCCTCGTGGACGAGTACCAGGACACGAACCGCGCGCAGTACCAGCTCATCAAGCTGCTCGGCGGCGAGCACGGCAACGTGCTGGTGGTGGGGGATGACGACCAGTCCATCTACGGCTGGCGCGGCGCGGACATCCGCAACATCCTCGACTTCGAGAAGGACTTCCCGTCGGCGAAGGTGGTGCGCCTGGAGGAGAACTACCGCTCCACGCCCGAAGTGCTGCAGCTCGCGAACGAGGTGATCAGCGCCAACACGAGCCGGCGCGGGAAGACGCTGCGCGCCACGCGGCGCGGCGGGGAGAAGGTGACCGTCGTGGGCACGCTGGACGAGCGCGACGAGGCGGACTTCGTGGCCGAGGAGGTGCTCGCGCGGCGTGCGGCGCAGCGCGATCTCCTGCTGCGCGACTTCGCCGTGCTCTACCGGACGAACTCGCAGAGCCGGGCGCTCGAGGAGGCGCTGCGCAAGCGCGCCATCCGCTACCGGCTGGTGGGGGCGGTGCGCTTCTACGACCGGCGCGAGATCCGCGACCTGATGAGCTATCTCAAGCTCATCGCGAATCCTGCGGACGACGAGGCGT
>DASTSH010000119.1:0-9471 GCA_035760785.1 Gemmatimonadaceae bacterium
TGTAGGCTCGGCGGTAGGTGAACGCCCTCTACGTCCCGCCCTACACGCGCTCTACCTCGCCCCTCTCTCCGTCAGTCTCCCACACGCCACACGCGTTCCATGGTGGTCAAGCGACCAGGTCCCACGCACTATCCTTTCAGCGCTCCGCCATCCCGCCCAGCACATACTGCACCGCCAGGTCCGTGGCGCTCCAGAGCTGGATGTCCGAGCTGGTCCCGTATCGGATCGGCCGTAGCTCGCCGTTCTCGATCCGGTAGCTCCACAATTCGCTGTGCTTGAATCCCGACGCGTCCACCGCCGCCACGATGCGCCGCAGGGCGTCGTGGAGCGCGTTGGCGTACGGGGCGAGCGCCGGCGTGCGCGGCGCTCCGGCCGTGTCGACCACGGCGCCGATCTGTCCGGCCAGGCCGAGCACGATCAGGTTCACCTCCCGCCCCCAGACCACGCGCGGTGAGTGGTACGCGTCGGCCGCGAACGCATCCCATACCCGGCGGGACGCGTACGCATCGTTGGCCACCAGCGGCCCGAGCCCGTTCACGAACAGCCCCACCGGATACGGGCGCACGAAGGTGGCCGCGTCGCGCAGCACGACGTTCGCCGGCAGCGAGTCGCGGGCGGGGCCGGTCGCCGAGCCGTCGAGAAAGAGCCGCGTGGCCGGATCGGTGTTCATCACCGGGATGGGGTGCCCCGCCGAATCGAGCGAGAGGGCGAGGAAGGCGAGCGAGTCGCTCGCGTCGGCACCGAGCGACACGGCGGAGCGCGTGGACGCCGTGCCCGCCATCACCCGCGCCCAGTAGCTCCGCTCCTCGGCGGGGAGCCAGGCGAGCTTCGCGCGCACGCGCGCATCGACCTCGCGCGCACCGAGCGTCACCACGAAGTACCGCTCCGCTCCCCGCCACACATCGGCGTCACGGCGGGCCGCGGCGGGATCGCGCACGTAGCCGGCGAGCGGCGTGCGCGCGATGGACGGCTGCACGGAGTCGATCGCCTGCGGGCCGAAGCCGAGCGCGCGGAGCGACTCGAGGATGTCGGCGATGGAAGACAGTGCCCTGGGAGCCCAGATCACGTTGATGTCCATCGCGTAGCGGCCGTTGGCGTACCCCGCCCGGCTGTCGCGCCAGCTCGCGGAGCGCCACCACGCCGAGTCGAGCCTCGTGAAGGCGATCAGGTGCTCGGGCGACGGATCGCGCGCGTACGGGGCTGCTTCGGTGGCCACGAGCGCCAGCTCGCGCAGCAGCGCCGAGAGGTGGGATTCGCCCCCCGCCCCCGTGGTGTCGACGAGAAACGCCCGCCTGGCGGAGGCGCTCACGGTGGAGTCGGCGAGATAGCGGGCGGCGAGCACCGGGAGCTGGAACTCGTCGTCCATCATGTGGTAGTTCTCGCGCACGCGCTGCAGGTCGCCGAGCACCGCGCGCGCGCGGGCGAGGGCGCTGTCGGCGGCGGCGCGCTCCCCCCGGCGGCGATGCGCGCTCCATGCGTCGATCAGCGAGTCGTACACCGCCGCGTTCTCGCGAATCGCCTGCGCGCCCAGCGCCTCCTCGTGACTCACGTCGCCCGCCGGGCCGAGCTTCCGCAGTACGCTCGCGATCACGTGCTCGGACATGGCGCTGGACCAGATCGGCCGCATCATGAGCGCGGCCATCATCATGTCGCGCCCGAAATACGTGGCGAAGTTCGGGAGCCCCGCCATGAGCTTTTCGCGCGTGCTCAGGAGCTCCACGCTCCGGACCTCGCGCTCGAGCCAACCATAGCGCGCCACCGTCGCCGAGTCGGTGCCGTGCGGGCGCGCCGAGCCCAGGTGGCGGAGCACGCTGTCGTGCGCGGCGCGCTCGCGCGCGAGAAAGCGCAGGAAGTCGCGATCGAAGATCTCCTCCCGCGCGAGCGGCGTGAGCGCGCGCGCGTCGGTGGCGATCGACACGGCCAGGCGGATCGGCGCACCGCGTCTGGAGCGCGCGGTGATCGTCTGGCCGTCGATGCCGAGCACCGCCTCGCGCGGATCCACGGACAGGTCGAGCACCAGGTGGCTGCGCCCGTCCAGCGTGGACTGCGCGATCCGCACGGCGGAGCAGCCCCGCGCCTGCCGGCAGCCGATGCGCGGCAGGAGCCGCGCGCGAAGCTCGCCCACGCTCCGCGCATGGAGGAGCGCGAGCTGCCGCTGCCGCTCGTCCGGCGCGAGCCGCCCGAGATCGGCGATCAGCGTATCGAGCTCCTTCTGCCCGAACGTGGGAGTGGCGAACGGCTTCAGGTGCCCCTTCGCGTACTGGAAATCGCGCTCCACGCGCATGCTGCCGAGCAGCAGCCCGCCGATCCGCACCGATGGCGACGCGATGGCGAGCCGGTAGGCGAGCGTGCGCATGCGCCCGGAGTCCGCGACCAGCGCGTCGTCCGCGCCCCACGTCACCGCCGCCGGGCGTCCGGTGGAATCGCGCGCGGTGAACCCGATGCTCTCGTCGGCGGCATCCGCCCACACGTGCACCACCCGGCCGCTCCGGCGGTCGATGTAGATCTGGACGGTGTTCCCCCTGGAGTCGCGGTAGAAGCGCGTCTCGTATCCCTGGTACGCCGCGGTGTCATCGAGCGCGGGATCGGGAAAGGCGAGCACGGGGGACACCGTGCGCCCCGCCGGGCGCGCTCCCTCTTCGGGTGCGCGGTCGGCGATGCGCAGCGAGTCCCCCTCCACCACGATGTCGTATCGCTTCCCCCGCAGCGGGACGTCACGAAGCGTGAGCCGCCGGATCGTGGACGGGAGCATCGGCGGGTACGCGCGCTCCAGGCCGCGATCCGTGAGTCGAAGACCGGTGTAGCCGAACAGGATCTGCTGGAGGAAGCCGCCGGCGCCGGTCACGAAGTCCACCGCGTCGTTGGTCGGCGTCTCGGCGAGCAGTTGAAACGGCCCGCGCAGGTGCGGCCGGTAGGTGAGCGGGAGCAGGCTGTCCACCAGGGCGCGCTCCCCCAGCTCGGCGGCGATCACCGGGTAGAGCGTCTCGGTCATCATCGCGCCGCCCCCTTCCACGAACAACTGCTTCACGGCGGCGTGCAGGTCGGTGCGCTTGGCGCGCTCGCTCATCGGGACGCCCAGCGGAAACGCGAGCAGCGGCACTACCGATCCGATCGTCGTGTCCGGCGCCCCCTCGTACGTGGGGTGGTACCCGGCCGCCGAGTCGTACGGGATGTACAGCTTCGCGGCGATCTCGCGCCATCGGGGGTCGGCGCGCACGCCGAGGCGGCGGCTCGCGTCGGCGGCGATCATCAGGTTCCGCCGCGCCACGGCGTTCGTGTACGCGTCGTTCTCGATCCCGATCATCCCCTCGTCCACCGAGACCACGTTCCGGATGTCGTACCGGTCGTGTGTCGTGTCGTGGGTGGCGCGGCTCACCCAGAACTCCGCCGTCTCGCGGATCACGGGGTAGCCGTAGCGGGCGAGCCACGCCGAGTCGCCGGTGGCCAGGTAGTACTGCCACTGCGCGAGCGCGACGTCGCCGGTGACGTGGATCTCCGAGCTCGCGTTCTGCGCGGCGAAGTGCGGCGTCGTCTCCTCGCCATGCTCGCCGGCCTCCCACGGATACATGGCGCCGCGGAAGCCGTTCGCGCGGGCATTGCGCCGCGCCGCGTCGAGCGTGCGCGCGCGGAACATCACCATCGAGCGCGCGATGTCCGGGTGGAGGAGGAGCATCGCGGGGAACATCCACGTGTCCGCATCCCAGAACACGTGGCCGTAGTAGCCGGCGGTGGAGAGTCCCATGGGAGGGATGCTCGTCTCCGTCCCGGCGCGGGCGCTGCTCGCGAGCCCGAACAGCGTGGAGTGGATCACGCGCTGCAGCGCGGTGTCGCCGTCCACCACGATGTCCGTCGCCCAGAACGCGTGCCATGCCGCGGCGTGCTCGCGCTCGAGCGCGTCGTACCCCGCCGCGCTCGCCCGCGCGGCTTCGGCGCGCGCGCGCTCGAGCGGGCGGGCGCCGTCCTTCGACGTCGCGACGCTCGCCAGCTTCGCGAACGTGTAGTGCGTGCCGGCGGTCGCGTCGAACGACACGTCCACCGCCACCAGCGTATCCGACGTGGTGGCGCGCGCCGCGACACCGGCGAGATCGCGCGGCCAGGACACCGTCACCACCTGCGCCACGTCCGTGGCGCGGCCGTCCGGCCTCGACGTCATCCAGAGCGTCGCGCCGCCGCGCGCCGGCCGCTCGGCGCGCGCGCGCACCACCGACATGTGCCCGGGATACCAGAGCTCCCGCGCTCCCCACTCCGGCTTCGTGCGCTCGAGCGTGTCGAGCGGCAGCCGTCGGGGTTCCGGCCACTGCCGGAGCGTGAACCGCACGCGCAGGCGCCCGCCGTAGCGCGGCACGATGTCGAGCCGGACCACCGCGATGTCGGGGCGGGCGCGCGATGCGAACGTCCGCACCTCCACCGCGGTCCGGCGGCTCCCGTCCACCCACTCGTACGAGGTGCGCGCGATGCCATCGTACATGTCCAGCGTCTGGCGGTAGTCGTCGAGCGTGCCGTCGCCGGTCGGCGCGTCGCCGAGCCACCGCCGCCCATCGAACACGTCCACCTCGTTCCACGCGGGAAGGGCGGCGATGCGCGGCACGTCGCCCGGCGCGTGCTCGTACACCCCAGCCAGGAGCGAAGGCGTGGCGCTGGTGCCGAGCGGGGAGGTGCGCACCCCCAGCCTCCCGTTCCCGAGATACGCGGGGAAGCGGGAGACTGGCGTGCCGCTGCTCAGGAGGAAGGTGGAATCCTGCGCCGGGAGCGCCCCGACGGCGAGGAGGCAGCCCCAGAGCACCGGGGCCGCCACCCTCGCGAGGGCTCGGCTAGAAGTCATGCCGCAGCGACAGCAGGAACCGCCGCGGCAGGAGCGGACGGGCGAGGAAGAGATCGCTCGTGCGGCCGCCGAACTCGGTGAGCCGCGGGTTCCCTTCCTCGAGCCCCTTGGACTGGAACGCGTTCAGCACGTCGACGTTGATCGCGAGCTGCTGGCCGGTGAGGAAGTACTCCGCACCGAAGTTGAAGTAGCTGTACTGCGGCAGCTTCGTGCCGCTCGCGAAGTCGGAGAAGCGGCGCCCCACGTAGTGCCAGTCGCCGGTCGCGCGGAAGCGCGAGAGGAAGTTGTAGCTCGCCGAGAGGTTGCCGATCACCGGCGGGACGCCGTTGATCCAGCTCCCGATGTCCGCGCCCGCGCCGGATCCCAGCTCCGCCTTGAGGATCGTGGCGTTGGCGATGAACTGCAGCCCCTCGTACGGCACGCCCGACAGCTCCAGCTCCGCGCCGTACGACCGGTTCTCCGGACTCGTGGTGATGATCCACGTCGTGCGCCCCGTCGCGGTATCGGTCACCGCGCCCTGCCCCACGATGTTCCGGAGGTCGGTGAAGAAGCCGTTCACCGTGACCCCGAAGCGGCTCGTGGCGTACTTGACCCCCGCCTCGAAGTTGCGCACCTCGCGCGAGTCGAACAGGTCCACCTGCGCCTCGGCCTGCGCGTTCAGGAACTCGTCGAGCGCCGGCATCTTGTACGCCCGCGATGCCTGCCCGTACAGCGACACGTGGGGCGTGAGCGAGTAGTTCAGCCCGAGCGACGCGGCCCAGTCGGTGAGGCTGCGGTTGAAGTGCCGGAAGGTGCCGTTCCCCCACACTTCCTGGTCGTAGGTGGTCGTGGAATCGCCATCCAGATCCACCATCGAGGTGTTTTCCGAGCTCTGGTTGAAGTTGTTGTACTCCACGCGCACGCCGAGATCGCTGCGCAGCTTGTCGGTGAGCTGGATCTCGCCGCCCAGCACGCCGGAGACGATCGTCGCCTGCCCGGTGCCGTTCACGTAGTTGGAGACGAAGTGGCGGAAGCCGTTCTTCGTCACCTGCACCGCGTTCGGTCCGGTCCCCACCACCAGGTCGAGGAAGTGCGGGTTGTTGCGGACGTCGGTGAGGATGTCGGTGAAGAACCAGCGGTTATCCTGCGAGTAGTTCGCGAAGTAGAGGCCGCCGGAGAGGGTGTGCGGGCCGATGGCCTTCTTGACCTGGAGCTGATCCTGGAACGCGGAGATCGGCTTCTCCACGTGCCACTCGCCGCCAGGCGCGACGAGGCCGTTCGCCGTGTTGAACGGTACCGGGTTGCCGGCATCATCCTTGACGTTGGTGAAGACGTACTGGAACGGCGTTCCCGGGGCGAAGCCGAGTCCACCCTGGTTCACGGGACGCGTCACGAAATCGGCCGCCGGCATCACGTCCGATGGCACGATCGCGTTCCACTGCTGGCTGTTCCGCATCGCCTGCGCACCGTTCTCGAGGTGCCAGCCGCCGGGGAAGTCGAAGCCGACGGTGATCGTCCCCCACGCCGCGTTCGTGCTGATCCCCTGGTCGAGCGGGAGCGTGAGGTCGCCCGTGGGGGTGGGAACGCGGAGCTGGTTCCCCTCCACGGTGTTCATGGCGCCGTAGTCGCCGAAGCCGGGGACGTACTGCGGATCGCCCGGATTCTGGAACGGCAGGTCGAGGATGAACTGGTTGCGATCGCCGATGTACTTCACGGACGCGCGCACGAAGCCGTTGTCGAGCAGGCGGGTGACGTTCGCCTTGATCTGTCCGCCGCTGATGCCGGGGAAGCCCGGATCGCGCACGCCGTGGTCGTACCGGTAGAATCCGCCGACGTTGAACCGCCAATCCTCGGCCAGCGGGCCGTTGACGTCGAAGTCGTAGCGCGCGAGCCCCTCGGTCGCCGCGCTCGCCTTGAGCGTGCCGCCGAGCTGCGCGCCACCGGTCTTGTCGATGAAGTTGATGATCGCGCCCGGCGTGTTGGATCCGTAGAGCGCCGACGCGCCGCCGCGCACGACCTCCATCCGCTCGATGTTCTCGTCGGGGCGGAAGAGGTTGTCGGCGTTCATGAAGAACGTGTGCATCGTGGGGAACACGGGGAGCCCGTCCTCCATGAACATCACGTACTCCACGCCGAGCACGCCGCGCATGCTGATGTTCTGGTTCACCTCGCCGCCGGAGCTCTCCACGCGGGTGAAGCCCGGCACGTAGCGCAGCATCTCGGTCGTGCTGCGCGGGGCCGCCTGCTCGATCTCCTGCGGCGAGAGCGTGGTGACGGCGACGCTCGCCTCGAGGTTCGTGCGCGGGGTCTGCGTGCCGGTGACGACCACCGACTGGAGCTGCAGCGGGTCGCGCGGCATCGTGAAGTTCTGCGTGGCGCGCGTGCCCGGCGTGATCGCGACGGTGGCCACCTGACTACGGTATCCGATCAGTCGCGCGCGGATCGAGTGCGAGCCGGCGGGGACGCGGGCGATGGCGTACTGGCCATCGGGCTGCGTCACCGCGCCGAGCGCGGTGCCCTCGACGAACACCTGGACGCTCGCGAGCGGCGCGCCCTGATCATCGGTGACGCGGCCGGCCACCGAGCCGGTCTGGGTGGTGTCCTGGGCGTGCGCGCCCGCGAGCGGCGCGATGACCAGGGCCGAGGTGGCCAGCACCCGGGCCAGACGACGGACCGACGGCGAGCTCCAACGTGGCGTGAGTCTCATGGCAGCACCCTCCAACGGTGAACGCATCGACGAGCGATCCCCGGCGGTGCGCGCGGATCGCGACCGACGAGGCTGGGGAATCCGTTGTGTGGAGGTAGGGCGCGCGCTGGAGCGTGGCGAGCACCGGCGGAGATGGTGCGGCCACGGGATCGTTCGTCGTCAGCGCAGTCGGCCCCGCGACGAGGCGGCTGGTGCGTGGGAGTTTGTCCACGGCACATCGCCCGATGAGAATCGAGGCGGCACGCGGACGCGTGCCGCGACCGAGTGAACAGCGCTCGATATCAAGGTAGGGTCCGGCAAGAAGAAGGCCAGGGGGTCACATGTTTTTTTGTGCGGCCGCGTCCGCTTCTCCCGCATCGCGCCGTTGCCCTCGAGCGTCAGGAAACGGCAGTGCATCGGCGAGAGCGGCGGCGCGTGTGCCGGCACCAAGCGATCTCGCGTGTGCGCCGCCTCGTCATGCCTGACTACTGGCCCTCCGCCACCACGCCGAGAGATTCCGGACGGGAGGGTGCCCCTTCACTCCCTCTTCACCCGCCGCTGGCGGTCGGGCTGAGCTCGCCGTGCGTCCGCTCGTCGGAGCGATGCGTGGCGTCGCATCGGGAATTTCCCGCCAGGCAGCGTGAGTGGACTCGCGCTTGCACCCGCCACACGCTTCCGCATCCCCCTCCTTGGCGGATGCCGTCCGCGCCACCCCCACGGTCCATGCCAACGAATCGCCGTCGCCTCCTCACCGTGCTCTTGCTCGCCACCGCCGCGCTCGGCGGCTGCGGTGGAGATCGCGTCACTCCCCCGGAGGGACAGCCGGGGCCGCAGCCACAGCCGCCTCCGCCGCCCCCGCCGCCACCCGCGCAGCCCGAGTGGCGCGATCTCGGCGCGATCCCCGGCGTGTCCTCCGGCGAGGCGGTGGTCGTGTCGGGAAGCGACGTGCTGGTGGGGACGACGGACGGCGTGTGGCGGCATCCGCTCGCCGGCAGCGGGGCGTGGACGCGCAGCGGCCTGAACGGGGTGCACGTGCAGGTGCTGCGCGACATGCCCGGCGCGCAGTCCACCGTGCTCGCCGGCGCGGACCCGACAGGCGTCGCCGGGGCGTTCCCCTTCTACCGATCGGACGACGGGGGACGGAACTGGACGGGGAGCGGCGAGGGATTGTTCTGGGATCTCGGCCAGCAGTACGCGCCGATGTTCGACCTCGCCGTGCAGCCCGCGGAGAGCACCGGGTTGCAGCCCGTGCTGTACGCGAACATGTCGGGCGTGAGCATCGCGCGCTCGCTCGACGGCGGTTTCACCTGGAGCTTCGTGGTGGGAACGGTGGACGCGTTCGGCACCCCGTGCCACGTGCACGTGCCGCCGTGGGACCGGAGCTCGCTCTACCAGGGGTGCGAGGCGCCGCTCGACCGCGCGTGGGTGGGGCGGTTCGACATCTCGACCGCGGACTCGAGCATCCTGGGCTCGCGCACGTTCCTCGTGGGGAGCGATCTCGACCGGGGGATCGGCAACCGGCGCCCGAACGGCTTCGCGAGCCTCGCGTCGGACTCGGGGACGGTGTACGTGGGGCTCGAGGGTGGCCTCATCGCCGTACACGGCGTGAACGACTTCGACTGGATCTGGAAGGGGAACGAGAGCGATGGACGAGCGGGCGCGTACACGTACGTGCGCGCGATCTGGATCGATCCCGCGGACACCACGCACCTGATCTTCGGCGGCGGGCTCTCGGCGGGCGACTCGGCGCGCAGCGGTCTGCACGAGACGCGCGACCGCGGTCACACCATCACCACCCCGACCGCGCCCGACAGCCTCTCCTTCGCCACCGCCGCCATCACCGCCGGCACCACCACCGGCCCCGGGGGCGCGACGTTCGTGGTGACGGCGCTGATCGGGGATTCGGTGCGGGTGTTCGTGAGGGACAATCAGTGACGCGGGAAGCGGGAAGCGGGAAGCGCAAGGGACTCGGGACTGGGGAATC
>DASTSH010000120.1:0-9762 GCA_035760785.1 Gemmatimonadaceae bacterium
CGCAGGCGGAGCAGCAGAAGCGAGCGGCCGAGGAGGCGGGGCGCGGTGCGCGGGACGCGGGGCGCGGGTAACATTGAACGCGATCTGGGGCCGGCATGCGCCGGCCCCTTGTCGCGTTCAATGTTACCCGCGCCCCGCGTCCCGCGCACCGCGCCCCGCCTCCTCGGCCGCTCGCTTCTGCTGCTCCGCCTGCGCCGCCCCGATCTCCTCCCGCGCCACCGTCAGCACCCGGTCCTGCACCGCGATCGCCGAGCCATGCTGCGGGTACGTCCACCAGCGGAGGCGGAGCGTGACGTTGGCCATGTCGAACTTCACCAGCAGCACTTCCGGCGCGGGGGCGTGGGTGACGCCGTCCACCTGCTCGATGCGCTGGACGAGGCGCTCCTTCAGGCGGCCGATGTCGAGGGTGGCTGGGACGGCGACATCGAACTCGCTGCGGCGGGTGAGGAAGGCGGTGTTCACCGTCACCGACTTCGTGAACAGATCGGCGTTGGGAACCACCACGCGCCGGTGATCGTACGTCGTGATGAGGGTGGCGCGCGTCTGGATGTCCTCCACCGTCCCCTCGTAGGCGTCGACCACGATCTGGTCGCCGATGTCGAACGGGTCGGTGATGAGGAGGAGGAGACCGGCCAGGAAGTTCTGGAAGATGTCCTTGAACGCGAAGCCGACGGCGATGCCGCTCACGCCGAGGAGGGAGATCAGCGTACCGGCGGTGAAGCTGGGGAAGACGATCGTGGCCGCCACGAGGATGCTGAACGCGACGATCGTCGCGTGGATGAGCCTCGCGACGGCCAGCTCCAGGTTCCGACGGCCGCGGAAGCGGCCGGTGCCCCGGATCACCGCCCAGCTCAGCCCTCGTCCGGCGACGTAGAACACCGCGAGCACGAGCACCGCCACCACGAGCCGCGGGAGCGCGGCCACGAAGGTGAGCCCCATCTTCTCGATGGTCTTGTAGGCGACGGAGAGGTCGATCTGCATGCGTGTGCGGGTGCCGGTGACGGGCACTGAGACTCCCGGCTCCCGGCCACGCACGCGTCGTGCCGCCCCGGCGGGGGGCGGCACAGGCCGCCGCCATCGTCCCGCCCACGATCACCGATTCCCGTTCACGTCATGCGATTCATCGACAACCGCGGCATCACCGACGCACAGCTCAATCTCGCGCTCGAGGAGTGGTGCCTCCTCAACCTGGACATCGACGACAGCTACCTGCTCTTCTACGTGAACGCGCCGTCGGTGATCATCGGGAAGCACCAGAACACGGTGGAGGAGATCAACGCCGACTTCATCGAGGAGCGCGGCATCACCGTCGTGCGGAGGATCTCCGGTGGCGGAGCGGTCTACCACGACCTCGGGAACCTGAACTTCAGCTTCATCACGCGCTACGCGCCGTCGCGCTTCAACAATTACGCGGAGTTCAACCGGCCGTTCATCGAGGCGCTCCGCTCGCTCGGCGTGCCGGCGGAGGTGAGCGGACGGAACGACATCGTGGTGGAGGGGCGGAAGGTGTCGGGGAACGCGCAGGTGGTGCGCGGCGAGCGGATGTTCAGCCACGGCACCCTCCTCCTGCACTCCAACCTGGACGACGTGGTGCTCGCGCTGCGCGTGAAGCCGGGGAAGATCGAGTCGAAGGGGATCCAGTCGGTGCGGAGCCGCGTGGCGAACATCAACGAGTTCCTCTCGGCGCCGGTGACGGTGGAGGAGCTGCGCCGCCGTCTGCTCGACCACGTCTTCCCCGGCGGCGTCGCCGAGCGCCCGCTCTCCGACGCCGAGTGGCGCGAGGTGGAGGCACTCGCCGACCGGAAGTACCGCACCTGGGACTGGAACTACGGCGAGTCCCCCGACTTCAACCTCCAGCGCGCGAAGCGCTTCCCGATCGGCGAGATCGACGTCCGCCTCGAGGTGACCGACGGCCACATCCGCGCCGCGCGCCTCTACGGCGACTTCTTCGCCCGCGGGGACATCACGGAGCTGGAGGGCATGCTGGTGGGGGCGCGGTATGCGCGCGAGGACATCGTGGAGGTGCTGGCCTCCGCGCCGCTGGAGAAGTATCTGGCGGAGGTGGGCGTGGAGGAGCTGGCGGAGTTGATCTACTGAGAGGGGCGAGGGGCGCGGGATGCGGGGCGCGGGTGAGATGAGGACTTGCGACGAGGGGCCGGCATTTGCCGGCCCCTCGTCGCGTTCCATGTTACCCGCACCCCGCGCCCCGCGTGCCGCATCCCGCGCTACGCCGCCTTCAGCGCCTCCGTCAACGCCTGCAGACTCTTCTTCGCGTCCCCGAACAGCATCCGCGTCCGGTCCCGATAGAAGAGCGCGTTGTCGATCCCCGCGAAGCCGTGGCCCATGGAGCGCTTGAGGACGATCACGTTGCGCGCCTTGTCCACGTCCAGGATCGGCATCCCGTAGATCGGGCTCGAGGGGTCCTCGCGCGCGGCGGGGTTCACCACATCGTTGGCGCCGACCACCAGCACCACGTCGGTGTGGTCGAAGTCGCCGTTCACCTGCTCCATCTCCACCAGCTCGTCGTACGGGATGTTCGCCTCGGCGAGGAGGACGTTCATGTGTCCCGGCATGCGGCCGGCCACCGGGTGGATGGCGAACTTCACGTTCACGCCGCGCTTCTCCAGCTCCTGCGCCAGCTCGCGCACGGTGTGCTGCGCCTCGGCCACCGCGAGCCCGTAGCCGGGGACGATCACCACGTTGCGCGCGTACGCGAGCGCGATCGCGGCGTCCTCCGCCGTCGTCTGGCGCACGGTGCGCGGTGCTCCGCCGGTGGCGCCGGCGGCCGCTACCCCCTCCGCGCCGAACGCGCCGAACATCACGCTCGCGAGCGAGCGGTTCATCGCCTTTCCCATCAGGATGGTGAGCAGCGACCCCGACGCGCCCACGAGCACGCCGGCCACCACCAGCATCTGGTTGTGCAGCACGAAGCCGGTGAGCGCCGCCGCCATCCCGGTGAGGGAGTTGAGCGTCGAGATCACCACCGGCATGTCCCCTCCGCCGATCGGGAGCACGAGCAGCACGCCGAGCAACAGTGCCAGCCCGAAGATCGTCCACAGCGCGCTCTCGCCGGCGCGCCCCGTCGCCAGCATGGCGCCGAGCACGACGATCGCGATCGCGATGAGCGCGTTGAGCACGCGCTGGAGGGGGAACTGGAACGGCTTGCCGGAGAGGATCTCCTGGAGCTTGCCGAACGCGATGAGACTCCCCGTGAACGAGATGGCGCCGATGGTGGTGCCGGCCACGACGCTCGCCGCTTCGCCGCTCCCCACCGTGGCCGCGCTGGCCAGGCGCAGGTACTCGGCGAGCGACACCAGCGCCGCCGTGGCGCCGCCCATCCCGTTGAACAACGCCACCATCTGCGGCATCGCCGTCATCTGTACGGTGCGGGCGAAGTAGATCCCGAGCGCGGCGCCGATCGCGATCCCCACGGCGATCTCCCAGAAGGAGAGGATCTGCCGGTCGAGCAGCGTGACGCCGAGGGCGAGCGCCATCCCCACGGCCGCGAGCTGGTTCCCCGACCGCGCCGTGGCCGGGGAGCTGAGCCGCTTGAGGCCGAAGATGAAGAGGACGGAGGCGACGATGTAGGCGACGGCGATGATGCTTTCGCGAGGACCGAGCATCACGCGCGATCCTCCGGCTTCTTCTTGAACATCTCGAGCATCCGGTCGGTGACCACGAAGCCGCCGAACACGTTCGCGGCGCCGAGCACCACGGCGATGAAGCCGAGGATGTGGAGGAGGGTGCTGTCCGCGGCGCCGAGCACGATCATGGCGCCGAGCAGGACGATGCCGTGGATGGCGTTCGTCCCCGACATGAGAGGCGTGTGCAGGATGGAGGGCACGCGCGAGATCACCTCGTAGCCCACGAAGATGGCCAGGATGAACACGTAGATCGCGAGCACCAGCTCGACGGTCATGGTCTAGGCTCCGGAGAGTTCGTGAGGAAGGAGCGGCGGATCGTCATACCTTCGCTTCGCGCTCGCGCGGCGCCGGGGCGGCGTCCGGCGGCGGGGAGAGCCGCACCTCGCCGTGCGCGGTGACGCACGCGGCGCGGGTGATCTCGTCGGTGAAGTCCAGCTCCACCTCCCCCTTGGGGGCGAGGTGCTTGAGCAGCGCCGTGAGGTTGCGGGCGTACATCTGGCTCGCGTCGTAGGCGAGCTGGCTCGGGAGGTGGAGCGGGGCCACGATCGTGACGCCGTGCTTCACGACGCTCTCCCCCGGCACGCTCAGCTCGCAGTTCCCCCCCTGCTCGGCGGCGAGGTCGACGATGGCCGATCCCATCTTCATCGCCCGCACCGTGTCTTCCGTGATGAGCACCGGCGCGCGGCGTCCGGGGACGAGCGCGGTGGTGATCACCGCGTCCGCCTGCGTGGCGTGCTCGTGGATGAGCTCCTTCTCGCGGCGGATGTGCTCGTCCTTCAGCTCCTTCGCGTAGCCGCCCGCATCCTCCGCCTCCTCGGCGGCGACGTCGAGCTCGACGAAGGCGGCGCCGAGGCTCTGCACCTGCTCCTTCACCGCGGGGCGCGTGTCGAACGCCTCCACCACCGCGCCGAGCCGGCGCGCCGTGGCGATCGCCTGGAGGCCGGCCACGCCGGCGCCGATCACCAGCACCTTCGACGGGCGGATCGTGCCGGCGGCGGTCATGAGGAGGGGGAAGAAGCGGCCCACCGCGTTCGCCGCGAGGAGCGCCGCCTTGTAGCCGGCGACCGTGCTCTGCGAGGAGAGCGCGTCCATCATCTGGGCGCGCGTGATGCGCGGCACCAGCTCGACGGAAACGGCGGTGACGCCGCGCTTGGCGAGGAGCTGGAGCGTGTCCGGGTCGCCGCGCGGGTTGAGGAAGCAGACCAGCGTGGCGCCGGGGCGCATCATGTCCACCTCGTGGGTGGAGAGCGCCTCGTCGTACGTGGGGCGCAGCACCTTCAGCACCACGTCGGCGTCTGCGTAGGTGGATGGCGCGTCCTGGGCGATGGAGGCGCCCGCGGCGCGGTAGGCCTCATCGGGGAAGCCGGCGCGGTCTCCGGCGCCGAGCTCGACCACCACCGTCGCGCCATCCTTGACGAGGCGGGCGACGACGTCGGGCACGAGCGCGACGCGCCGCTCCCCCGGGACGATCTCACGAGGTACAGCGATTCTCATCGACACTCCATCGGTGGGTGAGCCGACGCCGTCGCGGAGGGCCGCGGGCGGCGTCGGTGCCAGCGTGTTGCCGAGCGAGGCGGGCGCGGACGCTCGCTGGAGCGCCGGCGCATGCGTCCACCGGCCATGCTCCACCCCGCCTCGACGTGCGCGGGGGACCGCCTCATGAGATTGCGCCCCGGAGACGGGCGGCGCAAGGCGCCCCGTTCAGGTTGCGGGACGGGCGCCCGTCCCGCATGGTAGGGGCGGGAGGACCGACTACGACGCCGTGCGGGAGCGCCTGACGCGATCCTGACGAAACTCGCGAAACTCCCGGCGGCGCTCGACGATAGTTTGACAAGGAGTGGGGACACGCGCGGGCCACGTATGCGGTAGCACCCTGGAGGGTACCGCCATGAGCAGCAGGCCGACACACAGCGTGGTGAGGTGGGGGCGGTGGGCGACGTGCACGACGTACGCGATGATCGCCACGATGGCCGCGAGCGCCGTGGGCTGCGCCACGGCCACTCCCGTGAGCGGGAGCGGCCCCCTGGCGAAGGACTCCGCCTCCGGAGACGTGTACGGGCCGAACGTGGCGGCGAAGCCCAGGCTCGGGACGGGGCCCATCACGACGGCGGAGCTGCGGTCCATCGGCGATCGCGACGCGTGGACGGCGATCACCATGCTCCGGCCGCAGTTCCTCCAGCACCGGGGGCGAACGAGCTTCCTGCTGGACAGCCCGGAGTCACCGGAGGTGTACGTGGACGGGATGTACTACGGGCCGATGGAGTCGCTGAGGAGTCTACCGAGCAAGGAGCTGGCGGAGATCCGGCTGCTGAGCGTGGGGGACGCGGTGATTCTGTACGGGACGGGGCATACCGCGGGGGTGATCGACATCAGGTCGATGCATTGATTCGGGGGTGGGGGGCGGGGGCGGGGAGCGTACGGGGCGCGATCCTCTGAAACCCCATTCGGGGGTGCTGCGGGAAACGACTGGCGGTCGGAAGTTGAATGTGGGGGCGCCGCCGAGTACATTGTGCGGACTGTCCGCGAGTACCGCGGCGGACGGGACGTAGCGCAGCCCGGTAGCGCACCTGAATGGGGTTCAGGGGGTCGCGGGTTCAAATCCCGCCGTCCCGATTCATCTAACGTGATGCCCCGCTTGCCATTGCGGCAGGCGGGGCATTGTCGTTTCTGCCTCTGTCGACATCGGGATGAATTGGGTTCTTCCGCACTCTCAGGTGTGGGAGATCGCCGGTGATGAAGGGTGTGCCATCGCTCAGGCGGCGAGCCAGGCGCCGAGCGCGTTAGGATCGTGCGCGGTGAGCATCCGCCGGAGGTCGGCGGCGAGCGTTCGCACGGTCGTCGCTCGACTCACCCCAGCCTGGCGACTGATCGCGAGCGTGGAGAGGTGGCGCGCGTGGAGCGTGACGATCTGGTCGTGGGTCGCCCGGCGCCGCTCGCGGGTCGCGGTCTCGTGCCGCTCCGGCCGGCGTGGAAGCAGTCGGCGGGTGCCCTCTGGGCGCTGGGTCGCGTCCGGTGCGCCCTGCGCGTGGCAGCGTCGGCGCCGTCCCCGGCCCGGTCGCGACTGATGAGCGCCACGCCCGGGTGCGCCCGGAGCCACGCGGCAAGCGTCGCGGGCTCGCGGTCGGGGCAGAGATCGAGCACCTCGCGCCGCTCCGAGTCGACAAGGATGGTCCCGTAGCGCTGGCCCTTCCGCCACGCCCACTCGTCAGCCGGGCCGTCCGCCGCGCGTACGCCGCGGCGGTGGTGGGGAGCCGCTCGCAGACTGCGGCACGCGCCGCGCCGGGATCGGGCGGCCGACGGGAGGCCTTGACAATCTAGGTATCGGTGGCACATCCTCGGCGTATACCTAGACCATCTAAAGTATCTCCGAATGTCCGACAAGACCGAGCACCTACACGGGACGCTGGACGCGTTGATCCTGAAGACACTGTCGCGCGGGCCGCTGCACGGCTACGCGATCGCGCGCTGGCTGGAGGACACGACAGATGGCGCGCTGGTGATCGAGGAGGGATCGCTGTACCCGGCGCTGTACCGGCTGGAGAAGCGCCGCGTGATCGAAGCGGAGTGGGGGACCTCCGAGCTGGGGCGGCGGGCGAAGTTCTACGCGCTGACGCCGCGGGGGCGCGCGGAGCTTCGGCAGCGGACGGAGGAGTGGGCGCGCTTCGCGGCGGCGGTGTCGCGCGTGCTGCTGCCGGTGACCTGAGGTGGCGCGGTGAGTGACGAAGGGCACCGTCGCCCACGCCCTCAGGTGCTGCGGCCGCGCGTGCGCGACGAGGTGTCGGAGGAGCTGGCGTTCCACGTGGAGATGCGCACGCGCGAGCTCGTGCGCGGCGGAATGGACGAGGCGGCCGCGCGTGCGGAGGCGGTGGGTCGTTTCGGAAATCTGTCCGGCGTCGCGTCGGAGTGCCGGCGCCTGGGCGAGGAACGGGAGCGCGAGATGAGACGAACGGAATACCTGTCGGAGCTGGGGAGCGACGTGCGGTACGGCGCGCGGCAACTGCGCCGTGCGCCCGGATTCGCGGCGGTGGCCATCCTCACCCTCGCGCTCGGGATCGGAGCGACGACGGCGATCTTCTCCGTCGTGCGCGGCGTGCTCCTGCGGCCGCTGCCGTATCCGGCCGCGGAGCGGCTGGTGGTGCCTCGTTCGATCGACCTCGCGAGCGGCGATCGCTGGGAGGTGACGTACGCCGATTATCAGGACTGGCGGTCGGCCGGCGTCTTCTCGCACGTGGCGCTGTACCAGCCGACCCACGTGAATCTGGGCGGGGAGGGCCCGCCGGAGCGCATCGAGGGGGCGCGGATAACGGAGGACTTCTTCGCCACGCTGGGCGTCGCGCCGACGCTCGGACGAACGCTGCGACCGGATGAGTTCGAGGTCGGCTCTCCGCGGCGCGCGGTGATCTCGTACGGGCTCTGGCAGCGGCGCTTCGGGGCGGACCCGAGCATCGTGGGCCAGTCGATCCTCGTGACCGGTGTGCCGGTCGAAGTCGTGGGCGTCATGCCCCGCGACAAGGGATTTCCCTCCACGGCCGAGATATGGTTCCCGGTCAAGGTCCGGCCGGAGGACGTGGCGGACTTCGAGCGACGCGACAACTACATATTCGGCGGCATCGCGCGCCTGGCACCGGGGCGAACGATCGACGAGACTCGCTCGCGCCTCGCGACGCTGGCCGCGCGCGTCGCGCGCGAGCTGCCAGCTACACGCGCGAACATCTCCGTGACCGCCACGCCGCTCGTCGCGTGGATGGTTGGTGAGACTATGACCCGCGCGCTCTGGATCTTCTTCGGAGCGGTCATCTTCGTTCTACTCATCGCCTGCGTGAACGTGGCCAACCTGCTCATGAGCCGCGCGGCGGCGCGTGGGCGCGAGCTCGCGGTGCGGGCATCGATCGGCGCCACGCGCGAGCGTCTCGTGAGGCAGTTGCTGACGGAGAGCCTCGTGCTCGCGCTGGCCGGCGGCGCATTGGGCTTCGCGTTCGCATGGCTCGGCGTGCGCTTGCTGGTCGCGCTCGCACCCGCGGACCTTCCGCGCTCCACGGAGATCGGCATCGACCCGCTCGTTCTCCTCTTCGCTGCTGGCGTGTCGATCATCGCCGCCGTGATGTTCGGACTGCTGCCGGCGCTGCGCGGCTCGCGTGAGGATGCAGCGGCAGTGCTCAACGAGTCCGACCGCCGGACGACGAGCGGCGTGCACGGCCGGCACAGGCGCCAGCTCCTGGTAGCGACGGAGCTCGCTCTGTCGATGGTGCTTCTCGTGGGAGCCGGACTGCTGCTGCGCAGCTTCGACCGCCTGCGCGCCACGGATCCTGGGCTGCGCACCGACCACGTCCTCACCTTCTCGCTCTCGCTCCAGGGCGAGAAATACGAGAGCAATGCCGTGAGCGAGGGAGCGTTCCGGTCGCTGCTCGATCGCCTGCGTGCGCTGCCGGGAGTAGAGCGCGCCGCGATCACCTCTTCGCTCCCCGTCGGCGGCGGCGGCTTCTATCTCGGGCGCGCGTTCCTCGCCGAAGGTCGCCCCGAGCCGCCAGCAGGGCCTGACCTCGCCGCCCAGTGGGTCGTCGCATCGCCCGACCTCTTCGGCACACTCGACATCCCGCTGCTCGCTGGTCGCACCTTCACGGCAAACGACGATTCGACTTCGACGCCCGTGATGATCGTCAACCGCGAATTCGTCCGGAAGATGTTCCCGGACGGAAACGCACTGGGGAAGCGCGTCCGCTCCTGGCGCGACGAAAACGTCTACCGCGAGATCGTCGGCGTGGTCGAAGACGTGCGCTACTTCAGCGCCGGAGATTCGCTCCGTCCGATAGTCTACGTGCCGCTTCCGCAGAGCCTCTGGCACAGCATGGTCGTCGTCGTGCGCACCTCGCTCCCTCCGGCGTCGCTCACACCGAGTGTCCGCGCCGTCGTGGCCCAGCTCGACCCGAACCTGGCCGTCGACGATGTGCAGACGATGGAACAGGCACTGAACAAGTCCATGGCGCGCAGCCGGTTCAGCGCCACACTTCTCTCACTCTTCGCCGCGCTTGCGCTCGTTCTCGCGGTGGTGGGTACCTATGGCGTGCTCTCCTACGGAGTCACACAGCGACGCAAGGAGATCGGCATCCGCATGGCGCTC